>JABJGS010000038.1 GCA_018703155.1 Francisellaceae bacterium
AATTGATGTTCACAGGTTATTTTATAATATGGAACCTGATGACCTCTAAATTCCATTTCACCTTGACTGGTCATACCAATTTTTTTTAACACATTAATGGAGCGCTCATTTCCTGGGTGAACAGGCGCAATCATCTCTTTTAAATCAAGACCACTAAAACCATACTCAATAAGCCTTTTAGCTGCCTCTGTAGCATACCCACGACCCCAGTATTTTTTAAGAAATCTATAGGCCAATTCTATTTTCGGCTGGTTAACATTAAACTTTACGTGGAACAACCCAGCCTGTCCGAGAAACTCTCCTGTTTCTTTTAAAAACACACAAAAGAACCCTAATTTATAAGTATTAAAATAATCTTCACTTAGAGATATTTGTTCCCTTACCTGTTCTTCTGTTTGAATCTCGACACTAACACCAAATTCTTGACCAAATCCACCAACGCAGCTCATAACATCCACATCCGTTCGCAATGAAAATAAATCATCAAAATCTTTTTCTGTTGGAACTGTTAATTTTAATCGTTCCGTTTCTAAGGAAAACCCCATAATTTTGCTCCTTTTAGACCTTCTTTTATGATAATAACTATCGCTTTTTTAAGCACCAAACTGTGGCTGCGACTCATACCTTGACAAATCACCCTCTTGCAAGTTGACTTGCTTAATTTTCTTACCCATCACTTACCTCTAAAAATTTTTCTGTTTTAATTAAAAGGTTTTCTATACTCACATCATCTTTAATATGCATCATTGGCACATCAATGCTTTTTAGTAGCTCTTGATGCCTTGATAATGTTCTACTGCTAGTATCATTAGTATCATATCCTTTTGCCCACTCTATGAACTTTTGATGATTCTCATACATATCACCACCAGGGATAATTCTTTCACCAAACCTTTTCTGCTCACGAATACAGATCCTTTCCCTCCTCACCTTCCAAGGCAAATATATAAATATTACATGGGTTAACATTGTGATTATGAATGGGGCCCATGAAGCTGGAGAGCCTGAAAATATCCACCCCTCATTATTATCGACATCACTTTTTAGTAATTCTTGTTTTTTCACCAGGTCTCGTTTGATTGTATATGGCGGATCTGTATCAACCCAATAATAATCATCACCATCATAGTGAGGCACTTTTAATTCCTTTGCTAAATCATGCCCCAAACTACTAGTCCCAGTACCAGAGGCACCAATAATCATTATTCTGTACTTTTTCATATACATCCTGCATCAACTAGCTTTCCCATCAGTGATGCATTCTCATCTTTGAGCCCCCATGGCTGCTATAGGCTTGCTCATGGATGCAGCTTGAAACAATGTATCTTTGGTTATATTTTCCTCAACAATAGTACTATAACAAAATGGGGTAACTTCTCCACTTTGATTAACTATAGCCATACTTATACCAGGTACTTTTAATTCATTCATCCTATCTAGAAGTGTTTGGTTTTCATTTGCATTTGAACTGGAAAATGATAATGGCACTATGTCTGCTTCTTTTTAGCTTGCTATATATTAAGTATAGTAAAGTCAGTGTCGAGTATGGACGGACTATCTTCTAGTTACGCCCATACTCGACAACCATTTCTTTATGTTTTTTGTATTACTTCGTTATCCAAACTATAATACCAGTGTTTTTCTCAAAACTCATACCCACAAAACAAGCTGCAACGAGTCATTATATGAAAAATAAGCAAGAGATGACTGAAGCAGAAGCATTACAGCTATTTGTAGATGATGAGTTTTTGTATCCAAGCATCAGAGATGAAGCATATATGGTTATAACCAAGAGAGTTTTTCATGGATAAAGCTAAACATTTACCCTCACTAGGAATTATATCAAAATTCATACCTCTTATATGGCCAAAGGGAAATTACAAAATTAAGTTCCATGTGATTATGGCTATTATCTTAGTGATGGTTACTATTGGATTAAACATAAGTGTCCCACTGATTTTTAGAGAAATAATAACAAATCTATCAGTAAAATCATTTGATACTGAAAGGACTATTATTAGTTTAATTATATGCTATGGGTTGCTATGGTCTTTTTCTCAATTTACGCAAAAATTTCGTGAAATGGTATTGTTTGGTCCGATCAATAATGTGATAACCAGATATAGCCTTAAAGTGTTTAACCATCTCCATTTGTTAAACTTGCATTTTCATCTAGATAAAGAAACTGGAAAAATAACAAGCGCAATCAATAAAGCACAGTTAGCTATTGCAATGGCTATCTCTAATATTCTCTTTAGAATGTTACCGGTCATTATAGAAATAGTCTTATCCTTCGGGATTCTCTGGTATTTGTATGATATCAGTTATGGCCTAATACTCTTGGGTGTGTTGGCTCTGTTTTTTTTCTATAACCTACATATAACTAAATTATTTGTTGGGATCCAACAAAAGGCTAGTGATGCAGATATTAGTGCTAATTCTCGTATTGTAGATAGTATTTTAAACTCAGAAACAGTTAAATATTATAATACACAAAAAACTGAATATAAAAAAGCCGAGAAGTTATTGCTCTTAAGCAGTAAAGCCAATATTAAGTCATTTGGGACTATCGTTACTCTGGTAGCAATTCAAACTTTAATTATTGGCTCAGGACTGGCCATATTATCTTATAAGGCAGGAGCTGAAATATTAGTAGGAACAATGAAAGTTGGTGATTTTGTTCTTATAAATGGATATCTATTACAATTATTTCATCCTTTGCAAAATCTAAGCGATGTTTCCCGTGACACCTTTGAACAATTATCAAAAATTGAATACTCAGCAAGGCTGCTTGAAAATTCAAATATAATTCACAACACTAAAGGTGCACCTGATATCAAAGTTAATCACGCTCATATCGTATTCAATAAAGTTGATTTTTCATATGCGCAAAATTTGAAAATCATTAAAGAAGTAAGTTTTGATATTACTCCAGGAACAATGACGGCCATTGTAGGGCCAAGTGGATCTGGTAAATCAACAATATCAAAATTGCTGTTACGTTATTGTGATATTAATAAAGGCTCAATTAAAATTGATGGTCAAGATATTAAAGAAGTAACTCAAGAATCTGTTCGTCAAGTTATAGGGGTGGTTCCCCAGGATGTTATACTTTTCAACAACACATTAAGATTTAACCTAACATATGGAAATT
>JABJGS010000059.1 GCA_018703155.1 Francisellaceae bacterium
AATTCACCATCACCACCGCTTTTATTTCTTATTTGTAAATTTGCACGGGAGATTTCATCCATTTCTCTCTGTTGTGCAGCAGCTCTCTGTTCTGCATCAAGTAGCTGATCCTCAAGATCTTTCACTCTCTTTTTTAATGTGGCAAGCTGATTAACCAATTGTTGAGACTTTCCTTTTTCAATTCTAGTGTCAGCAAGTGCATCACGAAGCTGACCATCGAAATTATGAGCTAGTTTTCTTTGGTCATGAGCATGCTTTTGCTTCAACATTGTTATATGTAATTCTAATTTTTGTACTTGTTCAGTGTTTACTGTTACATGTCTTAATTGAATCTCATATCTATTTATAATTTTTTCATACTCAAGGTGTATTTGTGCACGATCATGTTCATACTGTTTTCCTAATCTCTCAACCTCAGACTCAGCTCGTATTACTAACTCTTTAAGTTTTAAAATTTCATCTCTCTGTACACTGCCTTCGCTAATAAGCAAGGCTATTTGGCCGCGAAGTCTATCAATTTCATCTTGCAATGCAGCAAAATCAAAATCTCTACGAAGATCTCTGGGCTCAGGATCCTCGAAGTCTGTATCCCCACCTACTGAACCCGCACCCGGCCTCCTAGGATCTCCTCCTAATATTTCCAACATTTCAGCATAAGTAGGAGGGCGACGATGTTCTCTTTCAAATTCCTTCACAAGCCTTCTATTGCCTTCGGATCTTTGTCCTTCTCGTTTCCTCTGAGCAGAAACTTTATCATGCTTAATACGTAATTTTTCAACTGGAGTGAGCTCATGACCTGTACCAGCACGCCTTCTAGTTTCAGGAGAAACACCTAGCATATGAATAAAAATAGGATCGCCACCACCAGGAGAATTATGTAATACTCGAGTACCACCTATATTTCCACTGTCTCTACTTGCCATAACCTAAACCTCTTAATAATTATTCTTATGTTTTTTATATATTGTATATAATATGTATTAACTTCTCGGTATATATTACATAACAATACAATGTTGCTATAGGTAACATTTTTACCCGATTAGTTAAATATAGATGAAGTAGTTATAAAAAGGATAGGTCGAGCACTTAAATAGACTGTTTTTTTCAATAAAGCGTATATGCAAAGATTTTATAATTATTTTCAATATCGGTGTGGTATCACTAAATTATTATTGTCTGATACCCCAGCCACTACTCATAAGCTTTAATGATATTGAAAATAAAAGTATTATAAAACCAAGAATTACAACAATAGCTGTACTAATATTTATATCAGACTCGCCTAACATACCATACCGCATTGCATTCACCATATAAAATATAGGGTTAATCAAGGTTACAGTCTGCCAAAACTTCGGCAACATCTCAATACTATAGAAAATCCCACCAAGATATATCATTGGCGTTAAAATGAATGTTGGAATTATACTAATATCATCAAACTTTTTAGCAAAAAGGCCATTTATAAATCCAGCCAAAGAAAATAACATAGCTGTAAGCACACATATACTAATAGTAATCACAAAGGAATGTAACGAATTATAGACAAAAATAAGAGACACTAGGTACACACAACAGCCAATCATTAACCCTCGAAACATTCCACCAGCACAATATCCGACGACCACTACCAAATTATTAGTTGGTGAGACTAAGATCTCTTCAATATTTCTTTGAAACTTTGAGCTGAAAAATGATGATGAAACATTTGCATATGCATTATTAATAATGGCCATCATTATTAATCCTGGTACTAAATAGCTGATGAATGCAACGTTATCCATACTACCAATTCTTGAGCCCATAATCCTACCAAAAATTACAAAATATAATGCTGTTGTAATAACTGGTGGAATTATAGTTTGTGGCCAAATTCTGATTATACGATGTAATTCACGCATAGCTATTGTACGAAATGATATTAGATTAATATATGTAAGTTGATTCATGCGCTATCCACTTTGTTATTTTTAGTAATATCTACAAATAGAGTCTCTAATCTACTTTGTGTATTACGCAGACCAGAAACATTTATATTTTGTTTAGATAGATTGTTGAAAATATCGTTAATGGCAAGACCAGGCTTTGTTTGCACTTCAATTGTTTTTGCATCAATAAGACTAACTTCACAACCAGATAGCTCTGGTGCTTTATCTATTGACTCACTCAGCTCCAACTGCAAAACATTTTTATTAACCCGACTTAGTAATTCTCGAACAGTAGTATTTTCAATAATCTCACCCTTATCAATAATAGCAATTCCACGACATAAATTTTCTGCTTCTTCTAAATAATGTGTTGTAAGGATAATTGTTACTTTCTTTTCTTCGTTAATATAACGAAGAAAATCCCACATTGTCCGACGTAATTCAACATCAACTCCAGCTGTAGGCTCATCTAAAATTAATATTTTTGGTGAATGAACTAGAGCTCTAGCAATCATCAATCTGCGTTTCATTCCACCAGATAAATTTCTAGAAACTTCATTTCGCTTATCCCATAAATCTAATTTTTTTAAATATTCATCAACACATGGTTTAGCATGTCGATATGGCACACCATAAAATCCAGCTTGATTTAAAATTATATCTTGCACTTTTTCAAACTGATTAAAATTAAACTCTTGAGGTACAACACCGAGGGATAATTTTGCCGCACCAGCATTTGTGTCCATATTATGTCCCATTATCTCGACTTCACCACTAGATTTAGTTACTAGTGTACTCAACACCCCAATTGTTGTTGATTTACCTGCACCATTAGGACCCAGAAGCGCAAAGAAATCACCCTGAGCAATCTCTAGTGAAATCCCTTTCAAGGCCGCAAGGCCGTTGGCATAAGTTTTAAATAAGTTTTTAATAGATATAGCTGTGGATTGCATTTAACCTTCCAATATCATACTGAGTATCGCTTGTCTGACTACAAGACCATTTTTTGCCTGCTTAAAGTAATAGCTATATTTACTATTATCCAAATCTTGAGATAACTCTAAGTTTCTGGGCAAAGGATGAAATATCTTCAAATGATCTTGTCCATATTTTGTAACCACATCTAAATTAATAATATTTGTATCACAGGATAAAGCTCCGCGCTCCTGCTGCACTCTCGTAGGATAAAGGATATCTACGTTTGCTAATAAATCTTTCATGTTATTTAGCACTGTTACATTAACACCCTTGGTATTTAGATCATTCATATATTGGGTGGGCAACTCTAAATTATTACATGGTAACAAATACAGCTCAATATCAAATAAATGAGCTACTTTCACTAATGAATGTACTGTTCGACCATATAATAAATCGCCCATAAGGCCAAGTTTCAACTTCTCTAACCTGCCAAAACACTCATGCATAGAAAACAAATCTAATAATGTTTGAGTCGGATGCTCACAGGCACCATCACCAGCATTTATGATTGGACACTCAAGGTTCGATATATCTACATTTGTAAAGTCTGCATCGATACGCGCAACCATCACATCAGAGTAAGAAGAAATGACTCTAAGACTATCAGACAAACTCTCTTTTTTTGCTATAGCACTAGTCTCTTTACCAGTAACACTAAGTATAGACCCAGACATTTTGGCAAATGCAGCTTCAAATGACAATCTAGTTCTTGTTGATGGCTCCATAAAGAAAGTTGTTAGAACTTTACCCTTAGCAAGATCTGCCACAGCATTAGAAACATTTACCAGGCTATAGGTTTTATCTATCACCGACAATATTTCAGATTTACTAATATTATCTATTGAAAGCAAATTGCGCATTTTTATCTCCTTTGCAGGTATTCTAATATTGCGCCTAAATACCTTGTTGCCTCACCCCCGGTTATTGCTCTATGATCAAAACTAAGTGATAAAGGTAAAGTTTTTTTAATTACCATTGTTGAATTATCAACGACAGATTGCTCACTAATACGTCCAGTCCCTAAAATTGCCACAATAGGAGGCACTACAATAGGATTGGCATACCGACCAGCAAATTTACCAAAATTAGATAACATAATGCTACAACCAGTTAAATTTTCAGGTTTAACAGTTCTATCTCCAACATCTTTTTTATAGATGTTTATATTTTCTCGTATCTCACTATCAGATTTATTCGCTACATCCCAAAGTACAGGAACAAATAATCCATCACTGGTGTCCATAGCCATACCAATGTTTACTGATTCAATTTTTTGTACACTTAGACTTGGTCCATGAAACCAAGAATTCAATGCTGGTTCTGCTTGTACTGCAAATCTCATAGCTTTAATTATTTCAACGGTAATATCATAACCTTCGGTGTATGACCATAATACTGCATCATCAACTATAGTAACTGGCACTACTTCTTGATTTGATTTGCTCATAGACTGAGCCATAGCCTTACGTACACCTTTTAATGGTTCGTACCCATCATCTGAAAGCTTTTGCTTAGCTATGTGTACATCTTCTAAGCTTATTTTGCCATTTATGCCGCTACCTTTAATTTCTGCTACATCAACTTTTAATTTACGCGCCAGTGCCCGCACAGCATAAGATGCATTATTTGAAACTTTAGTTCTTTTTCGTCCAGTTATAAGATTTGTTGTTATAACTTTATCTGAGGTTTCTATTGTGCCTGCAACCGTGCCTGCATCAGGCCTTTTCTCTCCCGCAAAAATTACTAATGGTGCACCAGTTTCTATAGTGTCTCCTGCATTAGCACATAATTTTTCAATTATTCCTTCTTGTGGTGCCGGCACATCAACCACAGCTTTTGCTGTCTCAACAGATACTATGGTCTGGTCAAGAGCAACTTTATCACCTTCTTTGACGTGCCATTCGCTGATTTCAGCTTCCATTAATCCTTCACCTAAATCAGGTAAATAAAAAGTAGTCATAATGTCTCCATAACTTCAGCAACAGCGTCTTTGATCCGTTTAATTGTTGGCATATAGGATTTTTCTAACTGATACAATGGCATTATTGTATCGTACCCTGTTACCCTTTTTATTGGTGTTTCTAAGATATCAAAACATTCTTCAGCAATATTTGCAGCGATCTCCGCACTTATTGAACAAGTTTTCACTGCCTCTTGTATAATGATACAGCGATTGGTTTTTTCAATTGAACTATAAATAGTTTCCATATCAATAGGCTTTATCGTTGCTACATCGATAACCTCAGCACTGATACCTTCTTGCTCAAGATCATATGCAACCTGCAAAGTTTCATGCATCATTGCCCCCCAACTGATCATAGTAAGATCATCACCTTCTTTATGAATAAAACAAGTATCAAGAGGTAAGGCTTTACCGTCATCAGGTACATTCTGTTTTACTATTCGATATACACGCTTTGGCTCAAAGAAAACAACTGGATCCGGATCTCTAATTGCTGCAAGTAACAAACCATAGGCAGTCTGTGGTGATGATGGGATCACTACACGTAATCCAGGTAAATGGGCAAAAATTGCTTCAATACTTTCAGAATGATGCTCTGGTGCGTGGATACCTCCGCCAAATGGAGCTCTTATCACCATTGGACATGTTAGTCGTCCACGGGTTCTATTTCTTAATCTACTTGCATGTGATGCGATTTGGTCAAGTGTTGCCCAGATAAATCCCATGAATTGAATCTCAGCAACAGGTTTCAATCCTTGCGTAGACATGCCAACAGCAAGTCCTGCTATAAGATTTTCCGCTAAAGGTGTATCAAAAACTCTCCGTTTAGAGAATTTTTCTTGTAGTCCTTGTGTTGCTCTAAACACACCGCCATTGGCGCCTACATCCTCACCAAATATTACGACATCAGGATCATGCTTCAATTCATATGCTAAAGCTTGATTAACCGCATCAACTAACGTTATTGGTTGATTCATAGTAAGCTATCTCTTCTCTTTGTTCATGGTAACTATTCGGTAACGTCTCATATAAATAATCGAACATTTCCACTGCACTACGCTTCTCTCTTCCTAGATATATAGCTACGGAATCAGCGATCATAGCATTACATTTTTCATACAGAGCATCTTCATCACTTTTACTATAACCATGCTGATGCTCTAAGAATGCTTTCATTCTATTAATTGGATCAAGCTCTTTTTTTTGCTCCAGTTCTTGAGGATCACGATACCTTGAAGCATCATCTGCTGTTGTGTGATCACACATTCGATACGATAGCATTTCTATTAGTGTTGGGCCGCCACCGGTGTATGCCTTATTTAGAGCTTCTTCCATAGCACTCCTAACCACTAGCAAATCATTTCCATCAATGCGTCGGCATGGTATTCCAGCAGCAATACCTTTTTGAGCAAAAGTCTGCGCCATAGTTTGATTTTTGCTATTTACCGATATTGCCCAATTATTATTGTTAACTACAAACACTACTGGCAAATTCCAAACTCCAGCAACATTTATAGCCTCATAAAAATCACCGCGCGAAGTACCGCCATCACCAACAATAGTTACGGCAGCACGTGGAACATTCTTATATTGCAATGCAGTAGCAACCCCAACCGCATGTAATGTTTGACTTGCAATAGGTACACAACAGGGAAAATCTTTACTAACTCTAGGATCGTCAAAATCACTACCATTTTCGTTACCGCCCCAGTAATCTAGGACTTCTTCCATTTTAACTCCGCGCCAAAATTGTGCTCCAATTTCTCGATAATATGGACAAAACACATCATCTTGGTGCATAGCAGCCCCAATACCAACACTCATAGCTTCCTGCCCCAAAACTGAAGGGTATGTGCCAAGTTTACCAGTACGCTGCAATGCGATAGCTTTGGCATCAAATAATCTTGATTGTACCATCATGCTATACATTGCTATCACACGGTCTTTATCCAAACTAAAATCAGGTAACGCAGAGATTACTTGTCCGTTTTTATCAAGGATAGCATGGTGACTTATCTGGAAGTCTGCAATTATTTCATTCAAATTTCACTCCTTAACTACCCAATCTAGCTTTAGCTATAGCATAAGCCTGAGCTTGAGTATCTTTGCTATTAGCTTGTGCACTTTTGAATATGTTAAGCATAATATTATATATTTCATCTACTTTATTCATGGTGTCAATCTCAGTCTGACCAAAATATTCACCAGCTACATATATAATCCCACCAGCATTTACAACAAAATCTGGGGCATATATTATATTTTTTGCATTCAATAGTTGAATATCATCAGGATAATTAAGCTGATTATTTGCAGCACCAACAACAGCTTTAGCTCGTAATTTTGGAATACTCTCTTTTGATAATACAGCCCCCATAGCACAAGGCGCAAAAATATCACAATCTTCGAACATTATTTCATCTAACGAAGCACATGGAATTATTCCGTAATTTTTCACACATGAGGCTATATTGTCAGCTCTAACATCAAAACCTTTTACAATCGCACCATGTTCAATTAATAGTTTTGCTAAATATTGGCCAACATGCCCAAGACCTTGGATATTGATACGCACCCCGTCAAGTTTATCGCTGCCTAGCATATATTTAGCTGTAGCCTGCATAGAACGAAGTACTCCAATCGCAGTTATTGGCGATGGATCTTTTTCCTTATAACTAACTTTATTATGTGAGGTTACATGTCTAGTTTGGGTCCTAATGCTATCCATATCCTGTGATGTTGTACCAACATCTACGGCGGTGATGTACTTACCATTTAGTGAGTCAACAATACGACCAAATGCTTTGAAAAATTTATCTCTATCTTGTATTTTCTCAGGATCATATAAGATCACGGCTTTTCCACCACCTAGATTCAAACCTGAAACTGCTGATTTAAAAGTCATCCCCTGGGCAAGGCGAACAACATCGACTACTGCCTCATAGGTGGTTGGATAAGGATAACACCGGCAACCTCCTAAGGATGGCCCGAGTTTAGTGTTATGAATAGCAACTATTGCATGTAAGCCAAACTCTTCCTCACTAAAAAAGTGCAGCTCATTACAATCTAGCTCTTGGGTAAACTTGAAAATATCTTTATCGCTCATTTATAGTTATCTTCCTAAGAAAGTGGTGGTTGCAAATAAAGTCTCCGGGAACAGTGTATCACAACTTATATTATTACAAATTATACTTAACCCTATAAATTATAAAACACCATTTTAGTTGGTCTAATAATTTATTTTTATAACCAATAGTGCCTTTTATTGATAGATATGGGATAATCTTTCACATAATAACTAATGTATAATCCCCTCGTTAAGTGGTTCCTTATGATAAGAAACTCCTTTTGGTAACCAAATAATAAGATGCGAGTAAATTAATGTTCCTATTTGAAGTTGTTCCCAGTGGAGCTGGCCGAGGCCTAGCTGAACTGTCCGAACTAATTGATGTAGCTAAAAAAAATTCTAATCAAGAGCTTATCAAAAAACTGTCATACGCTACGCAGGCTAGCTTTAACAAAAAAACATTTCAGTACGTAAAGGATCTGTTGAATATCTTTATCCTAAATCAACCTATATTTGAGAGAAATTCTATAAATTTTGCTAGATTTATTTCACAATTAGAAAATTTTGTTGAAAATATTAACTCCATCCCATTTGAGAGTGAACTGGCTGACATTGAATTTTTAGCTACCCTTTCCGATGATAAGCCTCTTTTAGCAGAAGTTGTGTTTTTATGCTCTTTTATATGTGAAGCATATAGTAACTATTTAGCCAAAGCAGAACTTATTGATGGGACTGAAGCTGAAGATACCCTTGAGCAGCTAACAGAACTCCATTTTGAATATTTTACAGAGCCTCTAAGTCAAATATGTGAAATTGCTGCTGAAGTTATTATTGCTGACACTGAGCTATACGTTGATAGAGAACTTAATGTTCGCGCAACTGAGGAAGTATATTGTGAGATATTTGAAGCAAGTATGTATCCACTCATGAGTATATTTCAGTCTATAGATTTAGCAAAAGATACTGCATGTAATGACGCATTGCCAGATGATGTCGTAACTATCAAAAGAAAATTTGATTTACCAAGTACTGCTAATATTGAAGAAGAGAGGAGTAACCCTATATACGTACCTCCAGATTGTGTAGACATATTTATTAGAGACCATGTCGAGCCTATTACTGAAAAGGGCCAAGCATACCTTAAGCCATTTGGAACTGCGCTAAGACTCCATATTAATGGTTTGTCTCTGGAAATGAGTAATACAGCAGACAGAACTACGACCTTAGCATTTCAAGCATGCAAGATGAAAGACTTTCGTCAATACATACCTTATCTGAGAATGGTCTAATATATTTAGGCATATGCTAGGACATTTATAACTATAGAGAGAGTTTTCTACTAAATTACAATGATGCCGCCACTCACTCCTGAAAATATATGAAGAGAGTCATTTTATAACCCCCCCATAAAATCAGTTAAATTTCATAATCATATACTTCACTTTCATCATAAACACCAAGTCCTCCACCATCAACAAAATTTGGATCAACCATTTCATATGTCTCTCCAGGAAATGTTGATTCCACATCGGGTCCAAAATCTACTTGGTCTAATGAAATTACAGCTTCATCTCCATCTACATAAGATTGTATTTCATCAGGTAAATCTAAATATTCTTCATTCTGGTTCACCAACAGCTCGACACGTCTATTTTTCGATCGATTAACTTCAGTATCATTTGGAGCCATAGGATTATTTTCTCCATAACCGGTTAGAATAAAACGCTTGTAGTTCAGAAATTTATTATTTGTTAATTCGTGAATAACCGCAAACGCTCTAATTGCTGACAACTCCCAGTTAGAACGAAATAAATCTGTGTTTATCGGTATATTATCTGTGTATCCAGACACATTTATTTGCCCTGGAATATTTGCTAATACTTTACCAATTTTCTTAATTGTCGGTAGGAAATCTTTTTTTAATATTGCGGATCCTGAATTAAAAGATCCTTTTTCCAAAATTCTAATTACAATTTGTTGCTCTTTACTTTCAACTTCAACCTCTCCGGATCTAATTTCTTCAATCATTTCCTCTGCTATCTGTAATGCTGTTTGCTGTGTGGCAGCTGCTTGAGAATCTTGAGATTTTTTGGCTTCTTGTTCTATTTTCAATTTGTCACTATATTCAGATGTTGTACTCTGACGTACTTCATTTAAAATAGTTGGCTCTGGCTTCCCTGGACTAAACTCTTGTGCAACTATACTTGTACCTCTGGGAGTTTCTTTAGCTTTCACTTCGCGTTGCACACCAAAAGCCCTTTCCATAGATCCTGCAACTTGCTTAAATTTTTTCAAGTCCACCTCAGAAAAGGATAATAACAAAACAAAGAAGCACATAAGCAATGACATAAGATCTGCAAATGTCATAACCCACGCTGGCATACTTGCTTCTTCTGCTTTATTAATATTTTCCATATCTTATTTCAACGTATTATTCTGATTCATTTTCGCCATTAGAATCATCAACTTTGTCACGTTTTTTTGCTTCTATATAGCTTTTTAACAATTCTGATATTACTCTAGGATTTTGTCCTGATTGAATCGATAGTAAAGCATCAAGAATGAGAGAGCGTTCCAACGTTTCTTCTTCTGAGCGCATGCCTAATTTATCTGCTATTGGAAAAGCAATCATATTGGCAATAATTGCTCCATACAAGGTAGTCAGTAATGCTACAGCCATTGAGGGACCAATACTTTTGGGATCATCCATGGCAGATAACATTTGTACCAATCCAATTAATGTACCAATCATTCCCATTGCAGGAGCAACATCTGCTACTGCTTTAAATACTTTTTGGCTTTTTAGATGCCGATCTACAGTTTGCATAATATCTTTGTGTAACATAGAACGCACCACATCAGCGTCATGACCATCAACCAATAACTGCATGCCCTTTTTTAATATTTCATTATCTGTATTAAAATTCTCTAATGATAATAAGCCACCTTTTCTTGCTGATTCTGCCATATTGACACAAGTTGTAATTAATTCTGTAAGATCTGCGCTTTTGCTAAAGAAAGCTTTTAAGGCTATTTTTATTGAACGAAAGAACTGCTTAACAGTGAATTTCATCATCACTACCATTGCTGTACCACCGGTTACAATCAGCAAAGAAGGTACATTAACAAAGACCTCAGGGCTAGAGCCTAAAAGTACTGCCGCAAGCACAATGCCAAATGATCCAATCAAGCCCAGTAACGAAGCAATATCCACTATTTACCCTCGAGTAGCATATTCAATTCCTATATTAGTATTCTAGCTAAATTATTTGTGTTTGGCATAAAAAATTGATTCTCTTTAGCCATTAAGGTAAGTTGGCTTGAAAGTTTAATTAGGTTTTTAGTCCTATGTCTAAATTGAGTGTCAAAGATTTCGAGAAATCACTAGATTCACTTGAAGATATCGTCAATAAAATGGAACAAGAAGAGTTATCTTTAGAGCAATCTCTAGCGAATTTTAAGAATGGAATTAAGCTAGTACAAAAATGTGAAAAGGCTATCAGTGATGCCAAACAGACTGTGCATGGGCTGATGGATGACACAAAGACAGAAGACGGAAGTATATAATGGATATAGAACATTTTCTCAAACAAACAAGCATTGATCTTACTAAGACCTATAAAGAAAATGTTAATATAGACCATAGCTTAATGCAGCAAATAATGGATTACGCCTTTCTTGGCGGCAAAGGTATAAGAGCTGCACTAGTAGTTCTAACCGGACAGGCCTTCGGAGCTAACTATTCAAATTTAATGATCCCAGCCCTTGCTGTTGAACTTATTCATTCTTATTCACTAGTTCATGATGATTTACCTGCAATGGATAATGATAGTATGCGTCGTGGTAAAGCCAGCACTCATAATGCCTTTGGTGAAGCTAATGCAATCCTTACTGGTGATGCACTATTAACTCAAGCCTTTATTTGTATAAGTTTTAGCTGTTTAAACGATGCAACAAAAATTTTGCTAATTCAAGAATTAAGCAAAGCTGCTGGTGCAAATGGTATGATTGCAGGACAAATGATGGATATGGCTGCACAAAATCAAATCACTGATTACGAACATCTTTGTAACATCCATAACCTTAAAACCGGCGCTATCATTAGTGCATCTGTACTTATGGGAGCCTATACTAGCTCCTATTACAATATTAAAGATATTGATAATCTAAAATCTTTTTCTCGACATATTGGATTAGCATTTCAAGTCTATGATGACTTACTTGATGTTACTAAAGATTCTAAAACTTTGGGTAAACCTGCAAATTCAGATGTTGATAACAACAAAGCTACTTTTCCTGCTCTAATTGGCATTGAGCAAACTCGTGAATTAGTTGAAGTTCATACTAACCTGGCGAAGCAATCTTTAACAAAACTAAACGTCAAAACAGAACAGTTATCTAACTTTGTAGAGTATATAATTCAAAGGGAATTTTAAGCTTTTATTTGCTTTTCTGAATTAGGTTATATAAAGTGTGATGTCGAACATTATATACCTGTCAGGATCCACAATGAACAAAAACCCGTGCTTTCGTATAAAAGTTCTTGCTGAATTTTCCAGTGCGCATGCGTTACGTGGCTATGTTGGTGATTGTGCCCGAGTACATGGACATAATTGGAAAGTAGAAGCTGAGCTTGATTGTAATAAATTAAATGACATTGGTATTGCTATCGACTTTAAGAACCTTAAATCTATGCTTAAGGAAATAATCACACCTTATGACCACCAGCTCTTGAATGAACTTGAACCTTTTGACAAAATCAACCCTACAGCAGAGAATGTTGCAGCCCTCTTTTATAATAAATTGAAACAGCTATTAGCTAATGATAATAATGTGACACTCAAAGCTATAACTATATGGGAAACAGATAGATCAAGTATTAGGTATTTTGAAAATGATTGATATTGCCAGTTCAACACCAAACTATAAATTAGCTATTCAAAATGTTGGGATTAAAAATTTAGATTATTCGGTTATGATCCCTAACCAAGGAAAAGGAATAGCCAATTTTAATATGACCATTGGCTTAAATGCTGACAAGCGTGGAACGCATATGTCACGGTTCATCGAAGTCCTCCAGCAGCAAGACTGGGAAATGAATATAAAATCTCTATTTGAAATGCACAATATCATTGAACATAAATTTGATTCTAAGATAAGCAGTATTAGCGCCGCATTTACCCTATTAATAGAAAAGAGCGCACCTATTTCAGGAATTAAAAGCTTGTCTGATTATAAAATAAATTATATTTCAGAGCAGTTAAATGATGTAAATAAATATTTCATCAAAATTGAAATTCCTGTTACAACTCTTTGCCCTTGCTCAAAATCCATATCAAAATATGGAGCTCACAGTCAAAGGACTAAAATTTCTGTATGTATTGAAGTGAATGATGATCTTAATTTAACATCTTTAATACGTAGTATGGAGAAATGTGGCTCATCTGAATTATATAGCCTTCTGAAAAGAGAAGATGAGAAGTTTGTAACTGAAACAGCATATGATAATCCTAAATTTGTTGAAGACAGTGTTCGCGAGGCTGCTAACACTTTACAAGAGATGGATAAAATTAAAACTTTTTCAGTAATAGTTGAAAGCCTTGAGTCTATTCACAACCATTCAGCTATAGCTAAAATATGCTCTGCAGGTTTTACCAACCCCGAGTTCGTCTAGCTTCTCTGGCAAAAACTTTGAAGTTTCTAGATAACCCTCTAAGTTTTGAACTTAATTCTTCAATGTGATTACCTGCGTCTACTAATTCTTGAGTTTTCTTATCTTCAGCATTAAGATCTTCCTTGCTTTGTGCTGCCATATTCATTATTTTTTCAGCTAAATTATCAAACTCATCTGTAGATTCAATAGTTTGTTGATGGGTATACTGCAAAGCTCCCAATAATTGATTAACTGATTTTGCTAGTGCCGTCAGCTCATCATCATTTGAAATAGCGACTCTCTTAGTTAAGTCCTTAGTCTCAACAATCTCGTTTACCGATTTAATTAATTTAAGAACTCTCCTACTTACTAAAGTTCCCAAATAAAGTCCTATAAATAAAGCTGCTAGCACCATTGCTCCAATAATCGCAATTGTTATACTCCATATATCATTGTTTATAGCGATTAGTGGTGCAAAGGCTTCATCCTCATCAATTTGGATCACAATATTCCAATCAATTGGCAATTGTACTGTATTAAATACTGCGATCACTTGGTTATTTTTATAATCTGTATAAGTTGATATACCAGCACCATCAGTACTATTAACAACATTGGATAATGTTGGTATTCTCTGAATACCGACAGCAGTACCTCTAGCCGCAATACTTAAAATATCAGGCTCTGGATAACCAGATTCGCGCAAATCATTTAAATATTTAGCCCTGTCAGTATGAAATAATCTTAAATCACTACGAATAAAGCCTTCTTCATCAATTAGGTATGCTTCTCCTGTTTGACCAAGACCAATATCACCCCACTTATGATTAAATGACATAATTTTATCAACTTCTTTAAGTGATACTTGAGCAATTAAGACACCAGAGCGCTTTAAACTTTTAGGATCATATATTGGCGTCCCGATAAATAAGGATGGCAATCCATAAGATGGTAAATACTCTTCGTAATCACTAAAAAAAACATCATCAGCATTATTCTTAGAAACTTTTTCATACAATGCTGCAACATTGCTATCTTTAAATGGCCCGGTCTTTAAAGAAGTTCCAAGGTCAATTTCTTTTTTAACTGAATAAATTATCACGCCATTATTATCTACTACTAATAAATCATAAAAAAAACTGTGCTCTTTGAATGCTAAAAAGAAATCATGTATTTTTGCATGTTCTTTAGCATATTTATAATTCAGATTATTGCCATGGTATAGCTCTTTACTTAACAATGGCTGAGGGTTATTTAAAAGGAAATCATACTGAAGTTTCAATGCTGCAGGATTAGCTTTATTTAAATATTCTTCAACATTAACCTTCTCCCCACCATTTAAATAAGAATATTCTTTATTAAAGTCTCCTTCAAAAGCAACAAGGTGTTTTTTGCTCATGTCAGATATTACTTTTCCATCTTTAATTTGTGTTTGCATATCTTCAAAATCTGCTGATAATATTTCAGCTCCATTATATACGCTGGGGGATTGTGACAAAATAACTACTTCATTGAACAACATCTTAAAATATAAATGTAATTCTTCATTTAATGTTGCGCGAATACTTGATAATTTAAGACTGTTTTCTTGAGTTAAAACTTTATCAACATGGTTAATGCTTGGTATTTGCACCGCCATTGAGCACACCACGATAGATACTACCGAGATTATAATTGTATACAGTGCAGCTTTTACTGTTACCTTCATAAGATATCATTACTAATTAACCATACGATCTAAGGTTATCACACAATGTTGTTGTTTTGGGGTCAATTACAATGACCTAGGATAATTAGAGTCTATATAAAAACTTTACTATTGATTTTACTTTATTAGAAAATAATTTATCAGTAAAATAGCTCCCTGACACACGTTTATTTATTTCAGCATATGTCGGATACGGAACAATGATATTGGCAAGCTCACCTATTTTTCTCTTATTTGCAATAACATTAGTCCATGATTGAATTAAATCCCCAGCATTGGGTCCCAAGATACTAGCACCAACCACAACTGATCTGGCATTAACACTAATTATGACTTTTCCCAACGTAGTATTAGCTGTAGTTGCCCTGTCATTACTTGTGAAGCTCCAGGTTAAAGTTTTACCTTTTGGATCAAGAGATAGAGCTTCTGCTGTTTTCAACCCAACGTGGGCAAACTCCGGACTACAATAGGTAACCCAAGGAAAAGCTCTATAATTAACTTTTTTAGGAATTTTGAAAAACAGATTAGTAACAATAACTCCAACTTGATACTCTGCTGCATGAGTAAAAGCGTGATGCCCAATAACATCACCAATAGCATAGACTTTTTTATTAGTAGTTCTCAGTCTAGAGTTTACAACTATATACCCTTTATCAATAGCAATATTAGCATTAGATAAATTAAGCTTATCCGTATTAGCAACCCTTCCTACTGCAACTAACACCTGCGTACCAACCACTTTTCCAGTGCTGGTTTTTATAATAATATTATGACCATCTTTACTAAAGCTATCTATACCACAGTTTTCATGAATAGTTATTCCTTCAGTAACTAAATTATCCTTTAAAAGCTTAGCAAGCTCTGGCTCATCTTTAGATAAAACTCTACTACGCACCAACATAGTAACTTTGGTTCCTAACCGTGAAAATGCTTGAGCCATTTCACAACCAATAGGCCCCCCTCCAATAACAATTAAATGTTTAGGTTGTTCTCGAAGACTAAAAACACTTTCATTAGTTAGATAATCAATATCTGATAATCCAGGGATATTTGGTACTAATGGAGATGAGCCCGTAGCTAGTACAATTTTTCGTGCACGAATTTTATGCTCACCTGCCATCACAGTGTTTTCATCAATAAAAGTACCTGCAGATTGAATAACTCTAACTCCAAGTGACTCAAATCTCTCAACAGAATCATGTACAGCAATTTTAGAAACCACACTAGCTACATAATCCATCACTTTAGCAAAATCAATCTGAGGCTCAACCGACCCCACACCAAAGACTGCTCCAACACGTAAACTTTGTGCCTGAGCTGCACAGGCAATTAGAGCCTTAGATGGCACACAACCATAATTAAGACAATCTCCACCCATCTTCCCACTTTCAAGCAGTACCACATTAAAACCTAAACGTGTGGCAACTGAAGATAGGCCTAAACCACCAGCACCTGCACCAATAACTAATAAATCTGCATCAATATCCATGTAACAAAACCTAAAAACTGTAACCCCAGTCTACAACATCAGGTGTAATAACACTATTTCATACAAAATACATCCATAATAAATAGAACTTTTGTTGCGTCATCACGGTCTAAACAAGTAGATATCCGATAATTAGGTGTTATATGCCAGCATTAACAGATGCACAGATAAAAGCTATTGCAGATGGTATAAAAGGAAAAAAGAAATTCTTTTTATTTGGAGAAAAAGTAAAAAAAGTATCCTACTCTCAGCTTCAAGCATTTATATTATTAAAACAACTTTCTGAAAAAGAAGGGAGTATCATTAAAAATCCTGCCCCCCCTCCCTTTCCCAACATCGATACATATAATCCAAATGTAAATTACACTGAAACCTATCAACAATTAATAAGTTTTTCAGAAAGACTTGGGTTCGATAAACCGAACTATGTTAATGACAATTCAGGTATAACAGCAGCAAAAGTTTCTGCAGAACTTTATACTAACCCAGATCCTGGGGCCTCAGCTTTTCAGGTATTAAAACAATTAGCAAAAGATCAAAAGACAGACGAAAGCTCATTAGCGCACCATAAACGATTAATGAAAAAGCATACAATTACACCATCTATGACAGAAAACCCTAATTCCATACCCAACAAATTAGCAAGTGTTTATGGTGGAAATTATAGCACAATAGATGGCAACCGCTATCCTGGAAGTCATGCAGTGCAAAGTGAAACACATAGAACAGAATATCTTGGCAGGCAAGAATCTATCGCTATGGGACAAGCGGCAACACATAGAGGCGGGTCACTTCTTGGTCTTGTTAGAAAAAAAAGTATGGGAACAAATACAGGACTAGAACCTAGCTTTAGAGCTTTGCTTAGAGAGTCCACATCAAAATTAGAAGAAAATGAAACTGGGTATGTTTATATAAATTTACAGAAACATACTGATAATCCTGAAGATGAAGATGATACAGAAAGATATGCAGAAAGTCTTAGATCGGCCTGTTTGTACAAAGAAATAAATGATGTTCCTGGTGCCATATGTCTAACTCTACCTGCTGATAATGAAGAGTTTTTCCAAGGATTTAATAGAAAAAAAGTAAGCACTGATGGCAGCATGAGCAAACCAGAAGATATGCTAGCTATGATCGCAAGTTCTATAGCCAACAAAGAAAATGATTTTATAATTCCAGCTACAGTTCTTACAAAAATTGGGGTAAAAGAACCCTTAGATGAAGAAACAATAAAAGCTGCAATCCAACAAACTTTTAAGCAATCAGTTCGAAACATTACTGGATCAGCAGAAAATATAAATATAGAAATGACAGCGGATATTCGCAGCGCCATTATGACTGACTTTGTTAAGGGCACTTTCACAAATCAAATATTAAATGCTACGAACCCAAGAAAATTCAATATAACCTGTAAAGATGCTATTGACAGAGCAGGAACTCACAACATGTATCTACAAATGTCCAGGAAAATAGAGCATGGTGAACCAATAGTAAAAGAAGATATGGAAATGTTTTTAGATGGACTAGCAATGGGATATAAAAATCGACCAGCTAATGAACATCGTGATTTACTTATCAATACAATGTCACAAATGTATAATCATTTGTCTGAAGGTGATAAAAGTTTTTTTAAAAATGAAAATGGCACTAAATGGGATGTTAATAAATGGCTTGATACAAATTGTCGCCAAGCCGCCAGCATTCAACTAAATAAAAGTAAGAAAGATGTTACACCAGATAAGGGATTTAAAAATTGGCTTAATAGAGTACGCGGCAAAGCATATACTGGCACAGTTATCACTCCTGATCACCAATCAATACCAGTCACTTGTAAAGGCAATGAAGTTTTAGCTCAAACAGATTTAGAAGGGAGCCCTTTAACTTATTCTAGCTTACATTCTGGCACAGGCACAGATCTTTATAATGCAGTAAAATCTATAGCAAAAGATGAAAATCTTAATCTCAATGTAACAGTTACAACCAGCAGAGCAGAACATGCTGCTATTGCTGCTCTTCCAGATCGCGCTCCATCTATTACAACTGCACATCACAGCGTCCCAACAGTAAGAGTTACTGCAGCCCCTACTACTGTACATCATAGTGCTCCCACAGCACTTGATATAGCATATCCTGAAACTGGAGCACTACTTGAAATAGCTAGGAGTGACGGAACTGTCGTAAAAAAAACTCCAGCCTCAATGACATCAGCATACACTAGTCGTCGTGATAGCGACTCTCATCTCTCTCAAAAAGCAGCTCCACCTAGTGCTAAACTTGTGCAAACTCCTGTTGTTAGAGCTTCCGCAAGAGCTTCTGCTCCTGCAGTAGTAGCACCACCGCGACGTACTCAGTAGCAGCAATAACTTTTCAAACACAACAGCTATTTAAATATTTACAGCTTATTTTATATAAATTCGAATAATGTATGAACTATCTCAGATATTACCTTGTCTAAATAAATAGATGAATAAGTATAAAAGGTATTTTAGTGCTGGAAAGTGAGCTTAATGCAATAGTCGACACGATATCTTCTAATGAAAAATCAAAATTAGATTACTGGAACTTACAAGCTTATATTTTTTTGTTAGGTTTACCTAAGACAGCTCCTGTCCCATCAGACATTCAAGACATCATAAATAAAACACCAAAAATAAACAATGTATTTGATGCTGACAAAAATTATATAGAAATTTATCAAGCGATAGTGAAGTACTATGAAGATCTTGATCTAGTCACAGATTCTCATAGAAAATTCGCTGCTGAATTTTACAATCCACCAACTGCGGTTGGAATAACTGCTTTAGATATACTTGCCAAATTAGATGATAAAAAAAGATCTGCGTCTGGTCCTAAGCCAGATAAAAATTCTTTAGATTATCATAAGCGTCTTTTGGAAGAGTATACCTTGGAAGTTTCACCTCACTTACCTAATCCTGACGGTCACTGGGCTGAGATTAATAGTATTACTGGCGATGGATACAACCCTCTTTTTACTGGTCGGCTCCCATACCCTCTTGAATTCCATGCAGCTCTTCCAAACACTCGACAGCAACCAATGTCGGTAGGTACTGCAGTAATACATAATGGTGGGAGCTTGCTAAGTTTAAGAAATGCTAATGCTGTTGGGGCCAATGTAAAATTGCACCCAATGTTTCGCACTAAACTTGAACATATTACTGGTGAAGATGCTCCACAATTAGCAGAACAATTATATCCTCCTACACCTGAAAATGATTTTGAGTATATCTATATAAATCTACAACGAGATCGAGACGAATGGGGTAGATTTCAACCTCAAATGTCTTCAGAAGTATTTCGCTCTAGATCTTTGCGTGAAAATATTAATAAATATCAACAGGCTGCTTGCTTGACTCTCCCTGCAGATAATTCATTTTATCATCAAGGATTTAACCCTAAAAAGTCTTCTGGTGACAACAGTATGTCAACATTAGAGCATATGTTAGATGAAATTGTTGACTCTATTAAAAATGGTACTAACGATTTCAAAATACCTGATAAAGTATTAAAGAGATTATATCAAAAAAGTACTGAATTTGGTTATAATCCTAGTGTATCTCCTATTATCTATGGCACTCCGCCTGTAGATTTAAAAAACACAGATAACCTTAAAATATTATTAAAGGGTAGTTTTGCCCAGTCTGTGAAAACGATAACAGGTCGAGGTGGAGATGATTCCAAAGTCATGGAGCAGAATTTTGATTCAGAAACTCGATGTGCCGTAATGCTACAATTTGTGAAATTTGATTTTACTGATCAAATACTAAATGATACTAACCCTAAACAATTCAATATATCTTGCAAAGATGCTATTGATAGGGCCGGCATTCACAATCTTATTTTACAAATAAATAGAAAGATAAAAAACAATGAAACTATTTCTCAACGTGATGTTGAAAAATATCTTGATGGTCTAGCTATGGCGTATAAACATAGGCCGATGAATCATCACCGTGCAACCTTCCTTAATTATTTTGAAAAGCTATATAACCATTTACCAGAAGACAAACAAATTTTATTTAAAAATAGTGATAGTGACGAGACTCCGTGGGCATCAGATTGGATTAATGAAAATGTCGAAGTTAAACCTGAGATATCTATAGATATCTCTGATGTGGAAACAAAACCCGTAAGTAGATACCAGAAATTTAGGAAAAACCGCGGCTGGGAATATACAGCCTCTATCAATAGAGGGAATAGCCCCGTGGTTTGTAGTGGTAATAGAGCTGTTATAACAAGAAGCTTAGATGGTAGTGAATTAACAACACCATCTGCTAAGACTAAAGCCTATGCTGAGTATTGTGCTACAGATCTTGGAGCTGTACTTTCAAATCAACATGAAGAGGAAATGACTGGGGATTCTCCATTTCCAGGATTCACCAGAATTCATAAAGGTGGTAGTGGTGGTGCTCAAGTAAAAGCTGGATACACAGACATGTACACAGATGAACATGGGCAGCAGTATTTCATTAAAAAAACTGGTGAAAAAAATTATACTGGTGATGATATTGCAGAAATTCTTACTGCTAGAATTGGAAGAAAATTACTTGGCAGTGATGCTAGATTAATAGCAGAGTGTGAGCCAATCACGGCAGTCAATGGTGATGTATATGTTAAATCAAAGTGCTCACCAAATTGGAGTGAATTACATAAACATAAAAAGGAAACGATGCTTGATAAAGCTATCGATCAAAGAGTCCTTGGCAAAAATTTTGAAGGAGCCTTAAGACACCATAAAGCTAGAAAATCTGAAGATATCGGAGATCCTCGGCGAGACATATATAACAGTCTTGATTCTATACAAAAAAAGCAATTAGCTAAATCTCTAGCTATGTGCCTGGTATTAATGGAGTATGACTGTAATACAGAGAATATTGGTCCATCAGATGAAGGTATTGTAAAAATTGATCATGGCTGGGGCCTAGTAAATATCCTGAAAAGTAAACATAAAAAAGTAAGATTATATGAATTTAAAGAGCCTCTTGGTAACCGTGGTGGAAATCAAAGAGGTACCCCCACCAACCACTTTCTTGATTACCCAGATATATTATCTGGACGAGAATTTATCGATTCAATTGATGAATTTTATACAGAATTTTTAAGCAAGGGCGAAACAGGTAAAGTTGCTCTATATGAAGAAATTAAAGGAAGTATAGAATCTATATTAGTGGCGCGTGATTCAGAATATAATCAGCGTGAAACCTTATTATATTTATTAAGGCATACAGATTTTGAGCCTAAATGTTTTAAAGGGCAAAGCCTCGATAAAATGTTCGCCAACAATATGCATGCTATAGATATTACTACAGTGGTTGAAGAAGTTGCCACTGAGGTAGCGAAGCAAATTGAATTTAGAATGCATTCAACAAACATTTACAAACATACTCTAGACTATCAAAGCATTAAGGAAATAATTTCTGCAAGTAATACTGAAAATAATGAAATCGATACATTTAATATAGTTAGAAAATCAATTCATGGCATTTATAAAACATTAGAAAGAATAGAAGATCTAGAAGGTCATAAAATTAACATACAAGATTATATATCAGAAGATTGTGGAACTGTACTTGGAGATATGCTTGACGATTTGCAAAGAGTGGTTGATATATTAGATCAAGATGGTCCTCATATTGATGAGCTAATGGATATGCTCCCAGAGTTGAAATATATAAAAGAAAGATCGCAACAAAGTGAAAAATTTAAAGATAGGTTTACAGGACCAATATTATCTATTGTCAATCCCATCGAAAATAAAGTAATTCTAGATGAATTTGAGGGACGAACTCGCAATAAAAGAAGTCGAGATGATGATGAAATTATGCTTCACGAAGATCAGGTGTCACATAAAAAACCTGAATTTGGGGTTGTAGATGATTATGATCCTATTATGGATAGATATGATACATCTCGAGGAGTGTTACCTGAGCGAGTCCAAACACCACCTGAAGAAACTCCTTCCCGTGGTGCTAAAGCTAGAGCAATTTTACCTGAAATCCATGATGTGAAATCCTTAAAGTCATCAATACAAAGAAGTAATAAGTATATTACATTCCAAAAAGAAGAAAGTGATTCTCATGTGATAGTAGAACAAGTATTAGTTCGGAATATAAAGAAAGCCAAAATAACTTATAATACATCTGGGGACCTTTCTACAGAAATAGAGTCAGCAACTACTCATCCAGCTAATGATGAATTAAAAGTATTTGCAAATTGTATACAAGCCTCTGGTTGCCAGCAACCAAAATTTGATAGAGGAAATATTATAGATCTAATAGAAGTACTAGAATATCTAAAGCGATCACAATTTGAGTGTGCTCCTGAAATCACACCTAGGATGATAAATAAAGCTGACTCTATGCAACAAGCAACCCTGAAAGATCTTTGTCATGATTTAGGACACATTTCTGATAGTATTCACCATCCACATAACAGCCAAAACTTGGAGGACGCCCAACCAAAATCCTCTAGATAGACAATAAAATCATCATAACAACGATATTTTCAATCACAGCAATAAAATATTAGGCATTTCAATATGAAGTTAGATACTACATTGAACTGAATTAATGGAAATCACTTTGACTTTTTAGATTCTAATTCTCTTTGTAATTGTTCTCTAGATTTAAATACGGCACTACTTTTATCTTTTTTAAATGGGACTTAGATATGCGTATAAACCGTACCACCATCATTTTCAGATGAACCAGGTTTGCTGAGACTACACATATACTCCCCCTCCAAACTAATATTTACTAACACCTAAATTACAGATCATTTCATCAGGAAGTTGAGGGGCACTACAGAAAATTCAAGCACGCTAAGATGACAGTTTACTCTTCAATATTTAAAGGACTTAGCAGTTAAATCAAACAGCCCAATTTTTATATATTATTATTTTTTTATGTTTTTATCAACAATAGCCACACTGAAAATACATTCACTATTACCATCAGCTAGAGTTTTAAATTCATCTTGTTTAAATCTCAAATCATATGGATTATCACGACCCAGATCAGAATACCATTTACTTTCCAAATCACACATGAATTTAGTAAGATAAGGTTTATGTTTCGCATTAAAATACTCATGATACAAACATTTATTAACAATAAAGCTTTTAATTTTCCCTTCACTTTTGGCCGTTGTAAATTTATTACCATACGGCTTTATAGTTTTATTTGCTATATCTTTTAACTTTTCATCACTACATGATTGTACTTTTTTCATGAAGGTATTACTCGGAAATTTAAACTCTTCATAAAGAGATTTCTGCATTAATTTATATCTATCTTCATTACTAGATACTATTGGTAACAAGACATCATCACATGCAACCAATATTGCTGCCCATTCAAGGTATGACGTTGATTCTGGATCTACTGCTTTTTTGTCTTGGGTGAGAAGTATTTTTGCATCATTTTTTATTTGTGTAATTATTTGTCCTGGCTCTATAAACAAATCTTTAGCGATATGCTTTTTTAAACCTTTGAAGAATGGTCCTTTTAGATCTGCCCCGCTAACAAGATATCCCAGCTCACCTTTAAAACTCATAGCTATAGCCTATATTTTACTCCATATAAGCAAAATATAGACCATATCCTAAGTCTCTAGGTGCGACATTCACGAGTTTCAGTGAAAATAATTTCTGGCCAGCGGTCAATCATAAGATTAAGGTTAACCCGTGATGACGCTAGATAGGCTAAAGCATTACCGCCATCTATGGCTAATTGATTTGGGTATCTATTTTTAAATTCAGATAATTGCTTTTTATCTGAATTCTCTTCATCTATCCACCTAACCATAGCAATTGATACAGACTCATAGACACAATCAACATTATATTCGTGTTGAAGACGATGTTTAACTACATCAAACTGTAGCATACCAACAGCACCCAAAATTATATTAGTGCCAATTAAAGGACGAAATACTTGGGTAGTACCCTCTTCTGAAAGCTGAACTAAACCCTTTTGTAAAGCTTTAGCTTTTAAAGGCTCTCGTGTTCTAACTCCCTGAAATAAATCAGGAGCAAAGTATGGGATCCCTGTAAATTGGAGATCTTCCCCTTCAGTAAAGGTATCACCAATCTGGATAGTTCCATGGTTATGCAAACCTATAATGTCACCAGCATAAGCTTCACATACATGTTCACGATTTCCCGCCATAAAGGTAAGTACTGTGGAAAATTGTACTTGTTTATCTACTCGAATATGTTTGAATTTCATAGCTTTATCAAATTTGCCAGAACATACTCGCAAAAAAGCAATTCGATCACGGTGCTTTGGATCCATATTAGCTTGAATTTTAAACACAAATCCGGTGAATTTTTCCTCTGTAGGTAAAACGTCTCTACTCACTGCTGCTGATTGTTTTGGAGGTGGTGCATATTCAGTAATTGCATCCAGAATATCCTGTACACCAAAATTACTTAAAGCTGAGCCAAAATAAACTGGGGTTAATTCACCAGCAAGCATAAATTCATGATCAAATTCAGTATAAATACCTTTAACTAGCTCTATTTCTTCTTTTATTTGCTTAATATCAATACCTTGGGATAAGCGTTCATCATCCCAATCATCAATTATTTCTGGCTTTTGCAGCTCACTACCTTTACCACCAGCATATAAATGAATCTTGTCAGTTTGAAAATTATAAACACCTTTAAAGCTTTTACCACAGCTTATTGGCCAGGTCATTGGCACACACTGTATTTTAAGCACAGCTTCAACTTCATCAATAAGCTCAATTGGTGAACGGCACTCTCTATCAAACTTATTTATGAAGGTAACAATAGGCATCTTACGCATACTACAGATATGCATTAGCTTTACTGTTCTTGGCTCAACACCTTTAACACCATCTATAACCATTAATGCTGAATCTACAGCAGTCAAAGTCCTATAGGTATCTTCAGAAAAGTCCTCATGCCCTGGAGTATCTAAAAGATTGATGATCCGCTCTCTATATGGAAACTGCATCACTGAGGTGGTAACTGATATACCTCTTTGTTGCTCTAGAGCCATCCAATCTGATGTTGCCATTCTAGTGGCTTTACGACCTTTTACAGTACCAGCTAACTGTATTGCACCACCATACAAAAGTAATTTTTCAGTAATGGTAGTTTTACCAGCATCTGGGTGCGAAATTATTGCAAATGTACGACGCAGATCGGTCTCATGTGCTATCTTAGACATAAGTTATAAGCCAAACTTTTTAGTGAGAAGTACTTAATCATACCACGTTCTTAAATGCCATGCAGGTAGAATACCTACAAAGGAAGTGATATATCTAAAAGTAATACTCAATATAACCTTGCTGCAATTAAAGATCTATCTATTGCCTTACAGAAAGTATCCTTAAAACTAGTAAATGCTCCTATTCCATAAGGGGCAGATCTTGCAAAGCTTGAAAGAGTTAACCCTGAAACAGATCCAGAAATGGTTAATGATGTACTCTTGGAACTACGTAATTCATTTAAAGAATTATTCCCCGTACTGATGATGATATTTTTCCAGATGAAATTTTAAATTTTTTCCGCGAAATAAATGAACAGCTACCCGAAAATACATCCAACGTTCACACAAAGATAACTTGAGAACAATGTCCAGGATTATTTACTGATGTTATTAAAAATGTAAATCTAGCATTAGAAAATA
>JABJGS010000062.1 GCA_018703155.1 Francisellaceae bacterium
AACCAACCTTTTTATCTAGTTTAACTCTAGTTAAAACATCATCTAGGGTTTCAAAATTATCGGTCAAAACTGATATTAAACCACTATTAGCTAGATAGAAAACGTTATCGTATCTCATGTGCACTCACTTATTAGAATTATAATTATTGTTTATTTTTCGATGTTAGACGTCAAACTAAATGTCAAATCAAGACTTAAGCTTATATCTCTTATACTTATTAGTTTTGTGATAAATGCACCTGAAATAGATTGATTGAAAGGCGGGGTTATGCGCAAATTAAAGCGTGAGTCTTGCTCTGCCATATTTCAAGTTATCAATATGTTGATAAGTCTGCATGATGTTTTTCATGATATGGTTTTGATAAATAAAATGAAGTACTCTTTATAGGTAGCTGGTTAAACATTAGAAGGATCTAATATGACAACCTTATTTAGTTATAAATTATTTGATACTGGACTTGCACCAAATTTTTCAGGAGATTTAATGACCCTTGGATGTTGCAAGCCAGCTGTTCGCAAAGCGGCAAAATCCGGAGATTGGGTTGTAGGACTTGCACATCAAACTGTAAAAAAAATTAATGGGATAACTGAACCTCAGCCATTTGTTATATATATCATGCAAGTGTCAGAAACAATTTCATGGCAAGAGTATGATCTTAGAGTACAAAAAGATCCTAAGCTTTCAATGAAAATACCAAACAATACATCACCTGAAACGCGTTGTGGTGATGCCATTTACTCTTTTAATAAGCAAGGTATACCAAAACAACGTATAGGATTGCATTTGCCATATGATGTACAAAGGGATGTTTACGATGGACGGAATGTGTTGTTAGCCAAACGGTTTTGGTATTTTGGCAATAAAATGATTCCGCTGCCAAAGGACTTATGGGGTTTAAATGTAGCGCAGGGAATGAAATCTAAAATTAATGAACCATTACTGAAAGTATTTCGTACATGGGTTGATTCATTAGATTATAAGCCTGGTGTTCATGGTGAGATGTCGATTAAAGCTAAAAGTTTAACATATCCTGATAGTGTGGATTCAGTAGTTAGCGCGTGGCGAAATAACCAGAGAGATCCACAGCTTTTGCAATATATTTCTCGATTAAAAAAACAGCAATCTGAAAATGACTCTAACTCTCCAATTTCCAAAAAAAACAAAAGAGATGATGTAAAGCTTCCTGCCTACAATAAAAAAAGGTTGAGGGTAAAATTATAATTGAGATGGCTGATGCGCTAACAATATTATCACAGAGACAACTAATTTCAGTTGTCTTATAATGGAGGATCTATATATGGCAAATGTATTTTTTTATCAACTTAGTTATGATACTGGGCAAGCGCCCAATCCTTTTGGAGGCGTTTTAACTTTTTCTTGTTGCATGCATGAAATTAGAGCTAAAGCTGAAGTGGGTGACTGGCTTGTTGGTTTAGGTAGTGAAAAATTAGATCAAAAGATAATACAGCTAAATAGTGGACAGAGGAATTTAGACCTGGAGACTAGTGATGGGAAAATTATTTATGCTATGCAAATTTCAAGTTTGAAAACATTTCAAAAATACGTTGAATACATTGATGAACTTGGAGATGATGACCCTTTAAAAGTGAAAACACCTGAATTGCCACCAATCTCAGCATTACATAACAAAGAAGGAGATGCTATATATCGTTTCACAGATGATGGTGACATAACAGCATTGCCATGCCTGCACTTAGGAGCTAAGATTGATGATGCGAAAATGTTGCATGAAATAGCACATACAGATATTGTTGTTGGGAAAAATGTATTGCTATCTAATAAGTTTGTATATTTTGGAAAAAACTTCAAGCTACCAGAGCCAGCCTTAAGTGAGACAATAGGCAAACTTGACTTAACTACAACTGTTGGAGGGGTTAGCTGTACTAATTTTAGAGTTTTATCATTAGAAACTAACCCGCACATTGAAAAGGCACTTGATAAAATAATAAGCACATATGGATTGAATTCAGTGCTTGCTGATCCTTGCATTGATTTGTTACTAACTGAAGGTCTTACTGAAAAAAAATTAGATTCACATATAATGGAAATTTTGTCGCATCCTTCGAGTAGTATGTTGCAAATGTTTGCAGATTTTACTGGAGGGAAAATTTTAGTAGAGGATGATGTACAAAAACTAGCAGTAGAGGATGACAATTCAAAATCAGTAGAGAAAGTAAGCAAGCCAATGAACAGTTGTATAACCATTAGGTGGTGATAACTATTAGTTTGTGATAACTATTAGTTTGTGATAACTATTAGTTTGTGATAACTATTAGTTTGTGATAACTATTAGTTTGTGATAACTATTAGTTTGTGATAACTATTAGTT
>JABJGS010000024.1 GCA_018703155.1 Francisellaceae bacterium
CATCATCACTAAATTTAAATTTCATACCTAAAGAATTAGCTAATTCCACAGCCTTCATTATTGTGCCAGGGTTAGTACATTGGGTGAGATTAAAGCCTACCTTGTCAGAACAAGACTGACTCAAGAATACTGTTAATCGTTAATCTCTAAGGTTGTTGGAGATACTGCAAATCACTTACCATCTTCTGTTAATACTTGCCTTAGGGTTCTATGACTCTCTATAGCATCTTTCTTCTCAGAATAAATCTTTGTTGAAAATTTAACCTCGCTGCCATCATTTTGGGATTACTGACCACTTATTATTTCATCAGCTCTATTTTTGCTTGATGATGGCACTTCAACCTGTGCTTGTCCCAAAAGCTTGCAAAGGCATAGCTGAAAATACAATTTTCAACTATGCAGGTCCAGGATTACCAACACTTCAAATCCCAACCTTGAGTGATGATATTGATTTTTTATACATACCTGCACTGCAAACTGAAGCACAGGACATAGCAAGCAGCTCTATGAACCCAATGTTTACAGCTATCCATAGTGCGGCTCCAACATAATGGTAATTTCCAAATGAAGGCTTCACCTAAACATATTTAGCTATTGATATTTAGGCTAGTAAAATGAATAGAAAAACTCCTGTTTTTAAAAAGCAGAGTTCATGGTAAGTTTTAAAAACTAGGATTTGATTAAATGAATGCCACTTGCATCCACCAAACGATAGCTTGTGCTACGCCCACCCCCAGGATTTTTGATAAAAATACCTCTATTTTTCAACTCTGTAATATCTCTCAATGATGTATCATTCGAACATTTGCTCATTTTTGAATATTTAGATGTATTCATATGACCTATGAAATTATCTTCAAGCATTCGATTGATAATGCACCTCTGCCGTTCATTAACAGGACTTTTGTTTATGGCGACCCAAAGCTGTGACTTAAACATAACGTTATCAAGAGTAGTTTCTGCACTAGAAATAGCTCTTCCAAGACAGCCCAAAAACCACAACAAAAACTCTGTAATATTTAGTGTACCGCGCTGTTGCCTCTCAAGCTGGCTGTAATATTCCTTACGGTCAGACTCAACTTGCGAAGATAGGCTATAAAATCTCTCTGTTGTACCATCAGCTCTTGCAAGAGCCATATCTCCAATTGCACGAGCAATACGTCCATTGCCATCCTCAAACGGATGAACTGTCACGAACCATAAATGCGCTATTCCAGCTTTGATAACTGGATCTGTATCACAGCCATTAGCGAACCATTGAAGGAAAATCTTCATCTCTTTTTCTAATAATTTATAATCGGGAGCCTCAAAGTGAATTGTTTCTCCACCTATATGTCCAGATACAACTTGCATTGCACCTGCTTCTTTTGTGCGCCAACCACCAACTGTAATACGGTGCATGCCACTACGCCCAGTTGGAAACAAAGCTGCATGCCAATCAAAGAGTCTACTTTTAGTCAAAGGCTTAGAGAAGCTTTGGGTGGCATCCAGCATCATTTCAACAATACCATCAACATCGCGACTAGCAGGTATCAGGCCCGCAATATCAAGACCAAGCCGACCTGCAATAGATGATCGTACTTCGTCTGGATTTAAATCTTCACCTTCAATAGCTGATGATTTTACAACATCATTGGTTAACATAAGTAAGCTTGCCTCGCTCCTCAACTCAAACCCAAGGCCCTCCATTCGGCCAAGCAAGTGCCCCTGACTATAACGTATATCAGCTAGCTTAGAAGAAAGAGCTTCAACATCCCAAGTAAAGTTTGGCCAAGCCTTATATTCATAAATCCTCATATTAATCACCGCATTATTTAAGGTTATTATAATAATTAATCACCATACAACCAATATTATTTGCCGCATAATATGCGGTGAATACTGTATGTATTCACCGCAAGATAGCTTTTTCGTCTTTTATACCTATCTTCATAGCATCCAGGTGCTCAGCAAATCCTTTATCTTCCTGCTTGATTTCGACTATTCTAGTCTAGGCACTATTTTGGACGAATAATGAAGAGAGTATACACACCTATAATAATTGAGCATATTAGAAATGACTCACAGATGTTATTTTTAGCTGGACCTAGACAGGTAGGTAAAACTACGGTCTCCATAACATTAGAGTTAAGGGACTATGAGAGCATCTATCTAAATTGGGACGACAATAAGGATAAAGAACTAATCTTAAGAGGATCTGCTTCTATAATTGATCATATAAATTTAGATAAAGCTAGAACAAATAAACCTATTCTCATTTTTGATGAATTACATAAACATAAAGATTGGAAGAATTTTTTAAAAAGTTTTTATGATAAGCATAAAGAACAATTACATATTATTGTCACTGGTAGCGCTAAGCTAGATATATATAGAAAAGGCTCTGATAGCTTGATGGGACGATATTTCCTATACAGGATCCATCCACTCTCTATTGCAGAATTAACTACAAGTGATTTTATTCGTACTGAAGAAATTAAAATGCAATCTAATGTTGATGATTCTTCACTAGACAATCTATTAATTTTTGGTGGTTACCCAGAACCATTCTTAAAAGCAGATGATAAATTTAAAAACAAATGGCAGGGGCTCAAAAAAAATCAATTATTTAGAGAAGATATACTTGAACTAACAAAAATTAATGAAATTGTACTATTAGAACAACTTGCCTTTCAGTTAAAACACTTTGTAGGAAACCTTGTTAATAAAGATGAACTCAGTAAACGTTTGCAAGTGGCAGCAACAACAATTAAGCATTGGATGTCTATCCTTGAACTAAGCTATTACTGTTTTTATATTTCTCCATGGTCAAAAAATATATCTCGCAGTATTCTAAAAACACCTAAAGTTTATTTGTGGGACTGGAGCGAGGTTGAAGATACAGAGCAAAAATTAGAAAATCTCATGGCTTCTCATCTATTAAAAGCTACACATTACTGGACAGACTGTGGTTATGGTAAATATGAGTTGTTTTTTTTAAGAAATAAAGATAAACAAGAAGTTGATTTTTTAGTCACCAAAAATATGGAGCCTTGGTTTTTAGTTGAAGTTAAAACATCAGACCAAAAATTAAATAAAAACTTACTGAAATTTCAAAAAGAAAGCGGCGCCAAACATGCTTTTCAGGTAGTTAAGAACATGGAGCAAGTTGATATAAATTGCTTTAATTTTGACAAGCCAGTGGTTGTACCCATGAGTACTTTTTTGTCCCAACTTATTTAGTTATTTTACAACTTAGATTTAGATTAATAAATTTACTAGCCTGCCCAACCTACTTCAATTTGGACATAACTTAAGTTTTAGGTTCGGAGCTTATTTATTTCTCTATAAACTTAATAATTATTTTAGCATGCATAAGTTTTTCTTTTAATTGAGATATATCATCCTTGCTAAAGCTATATAATTCAGACAAATAATATCGTAACTATTAGTTTGTTTTTTTTTTGATATAACAATGCTCGCTGGTTAGATACAACCAACTATAAACACTATAATTCATCTAACTATAAAGATATTGTGATCCGTTGCTTAGTGATTGTTTAAGCAATCTAGAAAGTTTTCCCTTCATGTTTACCTTTAAGAATTTCAAGTCATACTCCTTCTTCATAAGAAGTTACCTGGCATTTTATATGGAATCTAAAATATTTCACTGTCGTTCATGCATCATAGTTTAAAAAAAAATTAATTTATATGGACCTCCTCTTTATTTTAGACCTTTATTATGCAGGTGAAAGCTCCTATGTCTTGATTTAACAACATTATAAAAATAACCATTATCTTAATATTGATGGAGAAAAAAAATAATAGGTTGTAGATACAATTATGAGCGTAATAACACTGTCAATAGCTAGCTTATCCTTGGGAAATATAAATGCCCAAACATAAGCTAAATATTGCAATACCATTACCAGCTGATCACCCATTGTGTGAAGCACATAGAGCATTTGGAGCTGCTGTAGACAGCTCTCACATAGACTTGGTTGCGCCTAAAGAATATGCCATTGACTTGCTTGATATTGATATTGATATTGATTTTCCTGATTTAATTTCTGTTGAAGTTGGCTTAGTAGGATTACAGCCTATTATAAATAAAATAATCCAGGAAGAACTTGCTAGACACCCATTAACGGATCCTGTTAATTTTAGTATACCAACCTCAACCCAAACGTCTGTTCAGGCCACATCTGTAAATGCACAACAAATACAAGAATTACGCAAAGCAATTATGCAACGTATCGATAATGAAGTTAGTAATTGTACCGCATCATCACCGGCAAATGTAAGTGTCACATTAGCTACAGCAAAAGCTAATAGTGGAATGGGTAGAATTTTTGGTGATAAACATAAAGCCATTACTCCTAAGGATGTTGGCTCAGTGGCCTCTCTTGTCAGCGCCAAAAGTAATCCTGCGGATACTCATTTAACTACCGTTGAGCTGCGCTCAGAAGGACAAGCTCTTTCTGTTGCTAATACACAGCCTCATACTATACCTGATGAAATAAGTATGGAAACTCTAAAAGGAATGTTAGGGGATAACTATAATGTTGCCATCACAGGTAAAAAAGATGATGGTGGCGGACCAGGTGATCAAACCATCCATATAACGACAAAAGTCCCACCAGTAAAATCCGTTGGCACTATGAATATAGTTAACAAAGATGGTGTCAATAGCCTTGTTATTACTGCTGGTGACTTTGGCATGGATTATTGTAAAGGAATAATTGAAAATACAATTTTTAATTCTAAGTCACCAGAGTTACCAGCGCCTCAAAGTCCAACATTTACTGATAGTATTGATGCGATAGTTGTACCCACAATACCTGAGCAAGAAGGTACTAAAGCACAAGTCATAGCTAGCGGATCTATGAATCCAATGTTCAAAGCTGCTCATGCTGACCCAACAGCCACTAAAATTTATGATGAGCATAAAGCTAAATTTGAAGCTTTATATGCCGCAATGGAATCTAGATACACAGATAAATGTGACACAATTCAAACCCAGTATAAATCTGACTGCACAGCAGCTCTAATTGGGCATTTAACTAGTGGGGACAATGAAAAGTTTACTATCGATAATGGTGAGCTAAAGTTTGATGGTAAAACTATTGGAGCCATTGCATTAGATGTATCTAATGATCCTGCCTTTACTATAACTCCAAATGCAGAGTCTGCAGCAATATGTACTCAGTTTCGTAATACCGCCAGCAAAATGGATCCTCTTACCTATGATAAAATAAAACCACCAACGAAGCCTGATTTACCTGAATTCACACAACCAGCACCTGCATTTCCATTAGGGCAACACGGTGATCCGATGGAGTTTATGGCTAAATTATGTGAGGCTTATAGCCAAAAATACGATGGTGATGGTCAAGCTTCAGAGTTTAGAATCAAAATAGATGATAAAGGATATCATCTAATGGAAAATGGTGTTTTTGTTAGTGATATTACCTTTGGTATGAAAGCCAGCGCTGCTGATGGTACCAAGCAACCACATTTTTATCTCTCTAATCCAAGAATTCTCACTGAAGATATGCAAGCTCTAAGTACAGAGTTTGGGCAACATATAGCTAATAATGATACTCTAAAACGATTATTAGCTCCTAAAGAGACCATAGCAACCCCCAAAGTTGCAAGTATCAGTATTGATATTGGTGAACATCCAAAGCTAAGTGTCCCAGATGCACCACAGATAAGTGATGAGTTACGTACTAATGCTGATTATGTCTCGAGCCATGATGCAGCTTTTGCTAGCCACCTTGGTGCTTGTGAGCAATCCCATAAAGAACAAATACAAAATAGCATTCATGCACAATTATTGAAGGCTGTCGAAGGTGCTATTCCCAGTGGTAAAGGCTCTTTCGATATAGTTGATGGCGCGCTAATGCTAAACCGCAGCGGCCATGATCCAGAGAAGATTGGTAGTATTGATACTGTTCTTGATGGCGGCAAATGGAAAGTAAACATCGAGCCAGAGCCAAATAAAGCAAATCTTTGTAGAGTATTTAATTTAAAAGCCAATGAAATGCAATTTAAGCCCCCAGAGATAACCTTACCAAAATTTAAGCCTCCAGCACCTCCAAAATCTCCAACTGTTGAAGTGGAAATGGGGGGCTCTTCTCCTGCTCCTAACCCTGATCAGGATGAGTTTAATCTACAAGCAGGCAATACTATGACCTTCGCCAGAGCTCGAGCGGGACGCTTATCACAAAAAGCTGACACTGCAAAAATAGTTGCGCTAAAATCCGAAGGGCTTTTAAAAGCTGATGACTGGAGTAAAGTCTCTGAATCTTTTGTTGAACATATGAATGGTTTAAAGGATAAAGAAGCTGCTTATGCAAAACAAAATGCTTCTCCTGACTATATTAAAGCTTACCAGGAAGAAGGCAAAAACTTCTATCAAGGTATGAATATTGAAATGGTCTCTGGCTCACATATTCGTATTACTGGTACTGATATCGCTGAAGGTGATAAGCCCTATAGTATTGATATTCATCATAACCCCTCTACCGGTGTTGTGATCACAAGAATGGACAGTCCTCCTACAGATAAGCAGCTACTCTGTAATGTTGAGTTTATGAAACAAGCTGCACTCAAAACTAATAACAAAAATGTTACCATTACAGAGTATGGTGAATTTGATGATATAAAACGCACAATTGGGATGATTAATTCTCAAGGTTTAGTAGCAGAAGTTACCCCAATGATTGAAGAAGCTATAAAAAAACATATTAAAGCAGAAATGGAAGCTGATGGTAAAAATCCACGTTATGCAGAAATAAAAGAAGAATTTGCTAATTTCATGGCCTCAAGATTTGCTGGTATTGATCCTGCAACTAAGCCACCACCACCTCCTCCTAAACCCCCTGCAGACAAACCAGCTACAGACAAGCCACCAACAGATAAACCACCAGAATCAACTCCTAAAGTTTCTGGGCATAAAAACAGATAAAGATGTTATTGTATGGGATTTTGTTTAACACCAACCCCACTATTAACTAAGCTCAAACTGCATATAGTTTTGTGGTGCCTGATTCCATCTTGCGGTAACTGTTTTAATTTTGGTATTAAAACGAATACCTTCTGGACCATGCATAGCCATGTCACCAAAACATGACATCTTCCATCCACCAAAACTATGAAATGCCATTGGTACCGGAATAGGCACATTAACGCCAACCATTCCAACTTTGATATGAGTGCTAAATTCTCTAGCAACATGACCATCCTGCGTATAAATAGAAACACCATTGCCATATTTATGCTCATTGATTAACTGCATAGCAGCTTCTATATCTTGCACTCTGAGGACACATAATACTGGGCCAAAAATTTCTTCTTGGTAAATCTGCATATCCGTATCTACATGATCAAATAATGTTGGCCCTACAAAAAAACCTTCCAATTTTTGTGCAATATCACGACCATCGACTACTAATGTTGCTCCTTGCTCAAGACCATTACCAATCATTTCAATTATTCTGGTTTGTTGTTCAGAGGTGATCACAGGTCCAAGATCTGTATCTGGATCTGTACCTTTGCCAACTTTTAGAGCTATAATTTTGCTTTTTAGTTTTGCAACTATTGCATCTGCTACCTCATCACCAATAGCTACCACAACCGAAATTGCCATACATCGTTGACCTGCACTACCAAATGCAGCGCCAATAATACCTTCACAGGCTCTATCAATATCAGCATCTTTGCATACCACCAAATGGTTCTTTGCACCACCAAGTGCTTGGACCCTTTTACCAAATTTGGCTGCTTGCTCATAAATATACTTGGCTATATTAGTTGAACCAACAAAACTAACAGCGTCAATATCTGGGTGCTGTAAAATAGCATTCACGGCATCATGTCCGCCTTGAACAACATTGAATACACCATCTGGCAAGCCCGCCTGCTTTAATAAGTTAGCCATGAACAGTGAAACGCTAGGTGCACGCTCGGATGGCTTAAGAATAAAAACATTACCACAGGCAAGTGCTATTGGGATCATCCATAGTGGCACCATCAAGGGAAAATTAAACGGTGTTATACCTGCACAAACACCTAAAGGTTGGCGCACAGAATAACTATCAACGTCCGTAGCAACTTGCTGACTATATTCACCTTTAAGTAATTGTGGTGCACCAAGAGCAAATTCAACTATCTCCATACCTCGGGCTAACTCACCTTTAGCATCTGCTATGGTTTTACCATGCTCTGTACTTACGGCCAGGGCCAAAGCATCAGCATTATCTTCTAATAATGTAAGGAATTTGCGCAAAATTCGTGAACGCTTTAATGGTGAGCATCGTCCCCAATCAGCTTGTACGCTAAGTGCACTAGTTACTGCATGAGCGACTTCGTCACTACCAGCAAGTGCAACTTTAGCTGTATTTTTACCAGTAGCAGGATTATACACATCATAGTAACCAGAATTGCTACCAGCATATTCCTTGCCATCAATAAAATGTTGTATAACCTTATCCATTACCAAATCCTTATTTAAATTTATATCTTTCCTAATACACTATACCGAAGCTTTAGCTCATATGAAAACCATTGATTGTAAAGTTAATTTCATAATTGACCAATAAGGATGAAAACTTTCATATTCAATATTAACCTTATAAAATGAAAACTTAACATGAAGATTTACATTTTAATTAATTTTATAGTTCTATATTGAAAAACCACATTAACGTAGTGAAAACTCAAACCCAGATTGCTTGGCTATTAAAAATTTTCTTTAACTATTACACTTACTTTAAAAACATATCACCCAAGGATTTAGCTGAGACCAAGCAGCAGTTATGAAATTAACTTCCTTGGGTTTAGTCGTACTACAGTACTTTTAAAAAATAATTACTTACACCTCGGTACTATCAACAAATTCTCCAAGAAAAGACTCGTTAGATAGTGCTTGCGTATTTTGCCATATACTTGTTAATTTATCATATTCTCTAGTCACACTATCTATAGCCTGATCGTCATTAATTTCACCTGCAGACCATTGTAAAAATGCACTCCAAAAAATATTACGCCCAATCGCAAATCCTCGAACCCAAGAACAATGCTTCGCTTGAGCAAAATTATTCTTCAATGAATTATAACCGTTTACATCCCCACCTAAAACCATAATCTTCGGTGTCTGTTGATAGCACCCAGTTAATGTTTCAATCCTTTTCCACGTAACATGGTCATATTCTGCTGATATTTTCCACCACGTTGGCGTAATGCTATGTTGAAATATATATTTCATTGCCCATAAAACATTAGTTGTAGCCAAATCTAATACTAGGGTTCGATCCAAACTATCACACACCTCCTGTAAATGACTCAACATTATTACTTGATGCTCCAACTGTGCAATACTCATGTCAGATTCAAGTTTTACTTTAACCTTAACCCACCATCGTTTAGGTCTATGTAAAATTTGAGAATATAAATCTCGCTGATTTGACCAAGATAAGAATTGAGTATTAGCTGACTCTATTGGCACACAAATTATTGAATCACTTTCTTCACGCAGAGTATTAATAGAAAAAGCATCATCAACTATGACTCCACTTTGAATATCTCGATTGAGACGATGAGCATCAGATTTTAAAAAACTAGCATAAATTAATTCTTTGAATGCTTGTATTTTCTCATTAGTAAGTTCGTTATTTTCTTTAAAATAATATCTATGATCAAAAGCCAGCATACATAAAGACATCGACGACTCGTTTTTCTGTCTGTGCTTTTGAGTGCGCGAAAAAATATCTATTTTGCTAATTGTATCTGGCAATATAAGTTTTTCAATTTCACCTAACTCTGGCATTTCTGGAGCGCAACTATGCTTTGTAACTATAAGTGCACAGGCAGCATTAGCTCTTTTGCTTGAATCCACAATGTCACAACCTGATAAATACCCTGAAATAAAGCCACTGACAAAAGCATCTCCAGCGCCAAGGGTATTTAAAATTTTTGTTTCATATCCTGGGATCGTTACCGGAATCAAGCTATTAACATCAAATACTATACAGCTCTGATCCTCTTGTTTTAGTAAAACTATGGCTGAGGTTAACTCTCTTAGTTTTCTTAGTGCAGCATCTACGCTTAATTTACCAATGACTATAGATAATTCATTCTCTGTGGCAATTATAACATCGCACTGTGATAGAAAAAATTGATAGTGCTCACTAACACTGCGTTTACTAGCTTCACTCCATGACTCTTCTACATAGCTAACATCCAGGATAACTTTTTGTTCCGCATTTTTAGCCAGTTGTATCGCATATTGACTAACATTACGCATTTGGACTGTTGCGAAATTTTCCCCACTAATAAATAAAGCTCTAGCCTGATTGAATAAAGCTTCTTCACAATCTCTCTCTAACAAATGTAAATCTGCACAGTTATCACGATAGTTCAGTTGTGTAAATTTATCTGGAGGATTAATACTTAATAGCATTAGGCTAGTTTTGTGTTTATCACTAATTTTTAACCATCGAGTGTCTACATTATAACCACTCAGCTCTTTACGAATGAAATGACCCAAAGCATCTTGGCCAACTCTCGAAACTACAACTGTTTTAAGGCCTAGTCTTGCAGCACCCACAGCAACATTAGCACAACTACCTCCAAGGTACTGTCGATAAGTCTGTACCTCGCTTAAATCACAATATAGTTGCTCTGCATATAGATCTACAGCAACACAACCCAAGCATATCAAATCAAATTCTTTAGTCACGATCATTCCCTAATCAACAAAGCTAAATAGCCTTGATACTTGAAACATTGTAGCAACAAAGAGCATTTGATTCTAACCAATCACAATCTATTGGCATAACTAATTGATATTGAGCTAAAATATATGGTTACTATAATTAGGAGCCATACGTGAATAGAGATAATTTACTACAACAGCTTCTATGCCCTCCAGGTGATGGAGTTTATACTGTACATACAGCTCAAGAGTATAAACAATCATTACAACAACTACTATACAAAGATTCTGATGACATCTTATCTAGCTGGCAACAGAGTATTACTAATATCAATTCTAATGTTGGTGTTTTTGGCATAGCATCTGATTGTGGTGGTGGAATTTTGCGAGGCGCAAATTGGGGCCCACTGTTTGTTAGAGAACAGCTCTATCGAACTCATACTGGTCTAAACATCACAGATCTTGGTGATGTACGAGTGATCCCCCATCTACTGCATGATAAGTATTTAAATAAGCAAACAATTAGCTCCTGTCAACAAGCACTGTATGGTAATAGCCAATGCCAATTACCAGTAAGTCCATTATCAATTGCAGAACTAGCTCTAGATACATTATATCAACAAAATTCCACCCTTAAAATTTTTGGCATTGGAGGTGATCATTCTGTAAGTTATCCATTAATTAATTCATACCTCAAAACCAAAGCTATTAATAAGACTAAAGTAGGGATCCTGCATTTTGATGCTCATACTGACTTGTTAACTTCACGACTTGGTATTGATCTATGTTTTGGATCATGGGCTACACATATTTTACCATTTCTAAATACTCCTGAATGTTTGGTTCAAGTTGGGATCCGAGCAACAGGAAAGCCCAAGAAGCACTGGGAAGATCAATTCGGCATAAAGCAAATTTGGGCACAAGAAGTACAAGAACATTCAGCCCTATCTTCTGCAAATCAAATAATACAACATTTTAAAAATTTGAACATCAATGAAATATACATAACCTTTGATATTGATTGCTTGGATGCAAGTATTGCTAGTGCAACGGGAACACCAGAGATAAATGGCTTAACTTTAGAGCAAGCTACTACCATTATCAATACTTGTGCTAAAGAGCTACAAGTTACTGGCGCAGATTTAGTAGAGGTTGCTCCATTCACTAACCCCATTGCTGAAAATAAAGTCCAAGAGCCACAAGCAACATTATCTGCAGCTGCTAATTTAGCGGCTATTTTAGTTTCAGCTATGCAACAATAATTAAATTATTATAAATCATTTTATCACGCTCAAAAATAGCTAATAATGGCATTTTGCTATGAATTTTAATTGACTCAATATTTTCTTGAATATAAACATCAGAATAATCTTTATTTTTAATATTTGCCACCCAACCAGCAATAACCAACCCATCATTTTCAATTGCTTGAAATGTTAATAATGCATGATTAATTGAGCCTAACTCCACAGCCACCACCACAATCACAGGGATATTAAGTCCAATTACCACATCAGATATGTATTCAGTCGCATTTATTGGAACTCGCCAGCCCCCTGCCCCTTCGATAAAACAATAATCGTAGTCTACGGTTAATTTTTTTGTCTTAGCAATAATATTTCTTGCTCGCAAATCTATCCCTTGCAGTCTGGCTGCAATATCTGGAGAAACAGGCTCTTGTAAACAAACAGGATTAACAGATGAATAATCTAATTTTACACTAGCAGCATTAGCCAATAAAATTGCATCATCATTAATTAAATTTTGTGCAACATATTTACAGTCTGATGCAATAGGTTTTAAAGCAACGGTCTTTTTCCCTTGCCTATTAAAATATTGAAGTAGTTTACACGTTACAAAAGTTTTACCAACATTGGTTCCAGTGCCGGTGATAAAATAATTTTTCACTATATAGCTCGCTGCACAATAGAACAAATAGTATCTTGATGGCTCAAAAACGGGGCATGACCAGCATCATTTAAAATAATCACTTTATTGTTTTTTGAAATTTTATCTAAAGATTTTTGGTCTATTAAACTCGGTAAGATTTTATCGACTCGACCATAAATGCACGTTATTTTCAACTTACATTTAACTTCTCTCAAATCTATATCACCCACCATATTCAAATAACTGCTTAGTATTTCACCATTACCATCATGACTAGCATATAAATGTGTCTTTATATTTTCTATATGCTCACGTTTTTCGGATGGATTTTGTTGTCGAGCAAACCATGATAAACATTTATATGGCTGGGTTGAATATAAATGTTTGAAATTATGCCAATGAATTGGAAGCATGCCAGGCCACGTATTTGTAGCAACCCACTTCAATGTGGTATTGATCATTATTATACTATCTACATTGTTCTTATATTTATCTGCAAATAATAGACCTAACATGCCTCCAAAAGACCATCCCAACCAACTACAGTTACTTGGAAAACTATTCTGGAAGATTTCTAGTAGCTCATTAATATTATCGCAACCAATATTCTTGTTCATACCCATACCAGGAAGATCACACAATAACACCGTATGATATTTACTAATTGATTGTGCGAGCTCTAACCATATTTCATGTGTAAATCCCCAGCCAGGGATCATAATTACTTTTTTCCCTGTATTACCTAGCATTTTATATTTTAATTTTTTCATAAAAGATTATTCTCTTTATTAGCATATGAATTTCATGTTGCGTATGGCTTACATTTAAAATGATTCTAATTCTTGAAACACCCACGGGTACAGTTGGTGGTGCAACAGGATGTACCAACAGCCCTTCCTTTTGGAGATGTCTGCAAATATCGGCGCTAACATATTCATTCTGATACTCGATAACTTGTATAGGCGTAGATGAATCAAGTAATTTTAGTCCATATTCATTTGCCGTTCTCTTAAAATATATTACCAAATCCATAAGGCAATCACGTCGCCACGTCTCTTCACGTATAATATCAAGACTTACATCTATTGCCCCTAGCAATATTGGTGATATAGCGGTAGAAAACCTATACGTTCTAGCATTATTTATTAAATTTTCTATGGTGCCATAATCACTAGCAATTACACCGCCTTGAACGCCAAAGCCTTTGCCAAGCCCAAAACTTAAAATATCGACACTTTGTTTAATTATATTTTGTTCTTGTAATATGCCTTCACCACTTGCTCCTAAAACTGCAATTCCATGAGAATCATCAATCATTATCTTTGCGCTTTTACATTTTTGCTCTCTTGCATCAATTAGTCTGGATACATCTACTATTTCTCCAGTCATACTAAATACCGAGTCAGACATTATAATTTTAATGTTATTTTTATGTGTAGAGCATAAATGTACTAAATCTATGTAATTTAAATGCTCATAGCGAATTAACTTTGCCCTAGCAAGTATACTAGCATCCACTAGAGAAGCATGATTATCTCTATCTTGAATAACTACATCACCTCTATTTAATAATCCCTGGACAATAGAAAGATTTGCCATATAACCACTAGAAAATATTAAACATCTATCAAATCCTAAAAAATTTGCTAGCTTGGCTTCCAAGTCATGTGTGAACTGCTGATATCCACTAACTACACTCGATGATCGACTAGATACTCCGCAGTTATTGATCATTTTAATACTTGCAGATAATACACGCGGATCGCGACTTAAATTTAAATAATCATTATGCGTAAACGCTGTACATGTTATCCCATCCACCTGAATATAATTTCCAAGTTCATGATTACTAATTGTTCGCAACTTCTTTTTATTAATCACTATATTGTTCATATGCAACACTTTTTTTATTTGTTATTATTTTTTTATTAAGTCCAAGCTGCTCAAAGAGTTGAATATCCTTAAGTTTATCAGGATTATCACTTAAAAATATTTTGTCTTGTGCAAACCATAATGAATTGGCTCCAGCAAAAAAACACCAAGCTTGTACTTCTTTAGACATCTTATCTCTACCGGCAGACAATCTAACCATACTTTGTGGAAATAAGATCCTAGCTATTGCTATAGTTTTAATGAATTCAAAGCTATCTAGTGGTTTTTCATTAGCTAATGGTGTGCCACGTGCTGGAGATAGATGATTTATCGGCACACTTTTAGGTATTTTAGACAATTTACTAATACCTAACAAAAAATCAATCCTATCTTCTCTACTTTCTCCCATACCAACTATTCCACCACAGCAAACATTAACTTTAGATTTAGCAATTTTATTTACGGTATCGACTCTGTCTTGATAGTTTCTAGTTGTTGTGATTTTTTTATAATATTCTGGTGAAGTATCAACATTATGATTATAATAATCCAAACCAGCAGCCTCTAGTTCCTCTACCTGCTCATTAGAAAGCATACCTAGAGTGACACATGTCTCTAAACCTAATTCTTTAACTGCTTTAATAATTTCTATAACTTTAGGCAAATCTTTCTTGGGTGGACTGCGCCATGCCGCCCCCATACAAAATCTTGTACAACCATTTTTCTTAGCAAGCTTGGCTTTAACCAGAACATCTTCAACATTACATAGTTTTTCTTTATTAACCCCAGTTTTAAAATGTCCACTTTGACCACAGTAATTACAGTCTTCTGGGCATGCTCCAGTTTTAATACTCATTATGGCGCATGCTTCTATTTCATTAGCACTGTGATGTTTAAGGTGCAGTTGATGTGCCATATTCATTAAACTCAAAAACGGTGTATTAAATAATTCTGTAATATATTTCTTGGTTATAGTTCTCTGACTCATAATTATGATTCCATTTTCAGGTCCTCTTATGTTATCCTTGCCATCAACATTGTCAACCAAAATAACTGCGGAGGTTAACGGCATGCGGGCCCCAAGCAAACTAACTGATAATAATGAAACTTATCTATGGCACCCCTGCTCCCAACCTCAAGATATAAATGTCTATGATAAAGGTATTGTAAAACAAGCCCTTGGTAACAAGATTTTCCTAAATGACGGCAGTAATTTAATTGATGCCATATCCAGTTGGTGGTGCAAAACTCTAGGTCATAACCACCCCAGATTAAAGCAGGCACTATATGAACAAGCAGAAAAATTTGAGCATGTAATGCTTGCCTGCCTCACTAACACAACTGTTACTAATTTAAGTCAATCTCTTGCACAAATTACTAACTATCAATTTACCAAGGCGTTTTATGCCAGTGATGGAGCTAGTGCTATAGAAATTGCTCTAAAAATGTGCTTCCACCTCCGTTATATAGAAGGCAATATCCAAAAGAAAAAAATTCTTACTTTAAAAAATAGTTATCATGGTGAAACCATGCTAACTCTAGGTGCTAGTGATTGCGATCTGTACAAAAAACCTTATGCCCACTTATTAAACGATAACTACATTACTCTAGATGATATACCTTATCTAGAATCTGGAACTGATCCAGACTTTGGTTGTGATATACAATGGGAACGTTCCAAAATAATTTTAGAAACACATAAAGATACTATTTGCACACTCTTAGTCGAACCAATTGTCCAAGGTGCTGGTGGCATAAAGATATACTCTATTCGTTATTTAGAAAAACTATGCAACTGGTGTAGCAATAATGACATCTATGTAATTTTTGATGAAATAATGACAGGTATTGGTCGTACAGGAAAAATGTTTGCTTATCAGCATCTCCATAATGTTACCCCTGACTTTATTTGCTTAGGAAAAGGATTAAGTGCAGGGTGGCTCCCTTTAAGCTGTGTACTCGCCAAAGATGGTATTTATGATAGCTTCTATAAATGTGAGGGGGCAGATGCTTTTTTACATTCACACACCTACTCAGGTAATGCTCTAGGATGTGCTGTTGCACTAGAGACCATAAAAATTATTAATGAGGAAAATATTTTAAATAATGTTTCAATGATTGCAAATAATCTTCATGAGCATATGCTTGATATTAATGAACATTCCAATAAATTAGAAAACATTAGAAGCTTTGGTGCAATAACTGCAGCTGATATTAAATCTAAATATATGCATGCTAATAGCTATATTTATAAAAAATCCTTAGAGGCTGGTATTTTACTTAGACCAATGGGAAATACTATTTATTGGACACCACCACTCAATTCTACAGCAGATGATATTATTGAGATAGCGACTAGAACTTTTGCCATGCTAAAAACTTTATAAATCAAAATACATAAATGATATTTTGCAAGAATTATAATCACCTCTACACCTTAAAATATTGAGGTGATTATAATATGTTATAGGTTATTATTTTCAATAAATTATGTTTAAATCCTTCGCCGAAATTGTGTTGAAATATTTAATACTTTATTTCAACTATCTCCAAAACCTCATTCCCCTGTGGTGTTTTAACTTCAACATCATCCCCTATTTCAGCCTTCATCAATGCTTTAGCCACTGGAGATATATAACTTATCTTATTCTTTGATACATCCGCTTCATCAATACCCACAATAGTTATTATTTTGGTTATGCCATCTTGCTGTAAATATGTCACTGTGGCGCCAAAAAAAATTTTCCTTTGTTCTTTTTGCAAGTTTGGATCAACAATTTGAGCATTTTCAAGTCTTTTTGTTAAATATCGAACTCTCCTGTCAATTTCTCTCAATTTTTTCTTTCCATAAATATAATCTCCATTTTCAGAACGATCACCATTACTTGCAGCCCAGCTAACTACTTCAACTAATTTAGGACGTTCATCGTGTATCAGACCATTAAGTTCCTGCTGTAATGCAGAGTAACCTACTGGAGTCATATAGGCTTTTGAGTTTATAGGTACACCGTTAGTAAATGTAGTTGATTTATTTTCTGGATGTTTTTTCATAAATTCAATTTTGACTCCACATTATCAATTAAACGCACACAATCTTGTGAGATTTGTTATGCTACTTTACATACTAGATACTATCAATATTATATAAAAATATAATCATAATTTTTGTTAAAGCTCAATTCTAACCAATAGTTGACCATACAATGATACATTCAAAGGAAAATATTTAGTATATACAAATAAGTTATATCCTAGTTTATAGCCAGGACATATCCGGTTAACCTGTGACAAAATATGTTAGATTATCCTCAGGCCCAGCTATCACCATACAGTACAACATATCTATATATCCCAGTTCATTCATGGAAAAGTGACCTAGACTGTAAAGAAGAAGTCATAGAGCATAAATTCGCACAATAATATCAGTAATTTGAACTATTTTCTATAAATATAATCTAACAATTATGTGAATGTTATTGGGTAAAATATCATGGCAGAAATACCTTCATTTAGGGAAGAGGTTGCAATTAGACGTAAGCTTAGTGCTATCGAAGATAAGCTCAAAGCAGTTGATAAAATCATTAGACAGAATAATAAAAACAACCAAATTAATATTTACTTTCGGTCTGAAGATTTAATGCGAAAAATAAAACATCAGTCTGATGATATTACCTTGGCTCTAACATCTAAAAATGAAGTCATTAAAATGTATAGGGAAATGTTATCTGAAACAGAACATTCAGACGCCGAAATAGATGAAAAAATAGAAGATTTATCTAAGGACAGTCGGCCACTAGCTGATGTTGCCGTAGCCCATTTGATGAAAAGAATAGAAAGGATCCAAGAGCAAAACCCAGAACTTGAAAGTTTAATTGCTGCCAAAAAAGAAGAAGTTGCCTCTTTAGATGAAGAAGGCAACAAAGCTTTAAGAGCAAAAGAGAACCGCAAACAAACACATATCGAAGATCTTGCAGTTATTACAGGTATTAAAGAGACAGAAGAACAAATCAGCCATCTAAAGCAATCATCCCAAAATCTTTCCGAACAAGAAAACCGTCTCAATGCTGTTACTCACAGTCTTGCAGAATTGACAGAGTTAAAAGGTGAAATTGAAGATGAAAATAATGAGCATCAAAAATACCTTGCCAGCCTTAATGATTTTACTGTTGCATCTAAAGCGGCAGCAAGATTACGAGCTGAAACTAAAACATCTGCAGGTGCAGATGTTCAATCAACTAGGAAAGAGCTAGCAGACAATCTTCATGACTTACATCGTCAAAACATCGAAAACATGGCGAAAAGAAAACATACTCAACAAAATACTGACCTCCCTATAAAAGTTCGTTATGCTATTGCTCTTGAGGAAGATGAACGTGTCCATGACAAAATAGATTTAGTTAAAACAAAAAGGGAGCAAATAACAAAATATATCGCAGCGCTAACAGAAAGCAAAAAAAGCATGCAACGCTCATATAGCTCATCTATACATAGCCTGCCTGGAGAAGAACATAAGAGACTAAAAGAGCAGGAATATACTGACTACTGCGCATTAATAGACAATGAAATTGAAAAATCTTCTGCCTCCATAAGTCTTTATGATGACAGCCTTGGCTTATTATCTATACAATCAGCCAACACATCAACATATAAAAAAGAATTAGAAAATGAAATGCTTCTTAATATGGAGTTAAACAGTGATGCTTTGGTTCTAAAATCAAAGCATGAAGCATACCTCATAATAAAAAATGAATATGAGTCATTGCTTAGTGAAAAAAGAAGTAATGAAAAATCTCTAGAGAAAACAGACAAGCAAAAAGTATTGGCAACACAAAAACTAAGATCACTAACGATCAAAAAAGAAAGTAATAAAGAAGTTCTAGAGGAAACATATCATAAAAAAGTATTAGTAACTCAAAAACTAAGTTCACTAACAATCAAAAAAGAAAGTGGTGAGTCTGTTCTAGATTCAGACATTGAAACAGCTGAAATTAAACTTGCCCAGGCTTCAAAAGAACATGCAAATGAGCAAGTAAAATTTAGAACATATTTAAAAAGTATTAAGGGTATGCAAAAACAAACTAATAGTGCTCAGACTATTTATTTAGCTATGCAGGCAACATTTAAAGCGCCCCTAATAGAACTTGTAAACTCAACTCCTAATAAAAAAAATAAAAAACAGCGCAAAGCAGCGATAGCATTATATGAGGTATATCAAAACCAAGAACAATTAGACGATGCATATACCGACAACATTGTGAATATTAGCAGTCACAAACCTGAAGATACAGTAAAGCTAGAGCAAGAAGCAAAAGCGATGCAAGAGAACGTTGATGATATTGATGCATTTAGCAGTGATGCTCTAGAACGAAAAACTCGCAACATTGAATCATTAAGTCAAAATTATCGTGCTAAGCTAACAGAGTTAGGTTTAACATGTTCAAAAGCTGGAATAGCGGAAGATGTACCACCTACAAATGCTCTGATAGTCTAGACCCCTTATATGAAGCGGTTGCCCAAATGCAAGAGTCACTGCATCAAAAAAAAGAAGAGGTATCCTCATCATTAGCACAACATGAATCAGAATTAATATCCCAAAAATCTGCTGTATCCTTAAGTGAAGTTGAAAACAGAGAGGCCAGCTTTAAAAGTGACACGATTAGTTTGCAAGAAAAATGGGAGACGTTAATAGTAAAACATAAAAAAGAAATGCAACGACAAGAAAGTTATGAAGGCACACAAGCTGAATTACAAAAATTGGAATCATCACTTAAAAGTGTTGAGACTCCACTGGCTGCAAGACAAAATACGATAACATCTTATGAGGCATGTGAAAGAGCAAAAACTGTTAATATTGATATTGATAAGGTTGCTGAAGATTTAAAAACCGTTAACCAAGATATTAATAGAAGTAATCTATACAGAAATAAAGGAATACAAGGTCGTATTATAGGGGCCATCAACTGGCTTGCAAGACTAATATCCAAAAAATCCACAATGGATCTAAATAACCCTGCAATTCCTAACGAGCAACGTAAAGTCCTCAGCAGTTTAGAGAATGCAGCCACACACCTTATAGATACTGTCAAAATTTCTGAAAAATTTAGTCAATTGCATGATTGTCAAGACCCAGTTTTTACAGATCGGCAACTTGACTCTCTCGAACAAAGTCAAAAATCCATGACTGAAACTAAACAGCAACTCACAGAGGTGCGCCTCTCTAAATCATTTGTGCCATCCCCGCACCTTACTAACAGAACTTCAAGATGAATTTCAAAGATATTAATTCGTTAACAATTTATATTCTTTACGGTTTAATATAGTAAGCGGTTAAAACAATAACAGCAGCTATAGATATCAACATTCTTGTGTAACTTCTTAAATTTTTATTTTTTTTAAATTGACTATTTAGATAATGCAGTGGATGCTTAAAAATAAAATGCCGCATTATTTTATATGCAACAGTGCTTTCAACTATATCTATATTATTTTCATGCATTATAATATTAGGATTGAAATTAGCCTCTATTATAATTCCACTAACCCCATCTATTGGTTTATTTAAATCTTCACATGCCACATCAATACCAGCCAGCTGCAAGTTAAGTATTTGTGCTACCTTAAGTGCTATATTTTTATTTTCTCTACATATTGTTACTGGTTGGTTATCTATGGTACCTCCTCTAGCAACATTCACAGTATGGCATACAAATATTTTCCGACCTGATTTAGGCACATTATTAAGAGTTAAACCTTGCTCACCAAGGCAATATTCTATCTCTTCATTAATCAACATTTGCTTTTCAATACCAATTAATTCAATTTTCTTTTTATTTTCCATTCTAATTAATGTCATTATATTGTTAATACCATCGCCAATAACCATTGCTGGATTACGAGTAGTAATAGCCAGGATCTTATTTTTAAAAACTAAGATTCGATATGACTTTAATCCTCCATAAAATTCTTCAACAACAACACCTGAATGTTTTTGTAAAAGCTTCTGAGCATTATCAAACAAATTATTTAAGTTTTGAACATTACAGATAACCCCAGCACCCAAAGCAGTCCAACTTAATGGCTTGACAACTACAGGAAACTTGAGGCCTTGCTCTTGAATTCTAATTTTCAGCAAATTAAAACTAAACTCTGTTGCACTAATAGCCACAGAGTTGGCTACTGGTATATCATTGTCATGCAACAATCTATTTGTAATGTATTTGTTCTCTGAAATAAAAGTACTAGTTGAATTATTTATTGGAGTAGATGAGTAACTAAAATAATATCTATGCTTTCCAATCAACATCCAAAATCCTGAGAGCCGATCATCTTTGATAACTGAAAAACCTAACTTCACTGCACTAGTATAATATGCCAAAGCGTGTTTATTCATATCTCAACAGTACTCCATACTCATCTTTAATATAATAGCAAAAAATATTGATTATTCTGCTTGATAGGTGCATTGGGCTATTTTACTACTGACTGAGCCTTGAGAGATAAGAGCAGCCCCTGGATGTACGGGCTTGCACAAGTTATACTAAATGTGTATTATTCAAACCTAGTTGGATAGTAAACACAATCAAGTTAGAAAGGTTTCCAGATGGCGGCTGCAATAGAAGAGGAATTTACCCCCTCTTTAGCAATAAAGAAGAAGGTTGAGGCTGAAAAGCTCGTCCATTTAGACGAGGAAATAATACTTGACCCTACAACTGTAAACCCAGAACTTCTGTGGCGCCTTGAAGATGTTATTGAATATTTCTTAAATCTTGAGAACATTGTCCCTTTATATGGCAATTTTGTACCTCAATATCCAAGAAGACCCACTAGCGGTCGCAAGCTTACCCCTAAAGACTTTGGCGTTAAAGATGATTCATCTGGTGGTGAGGGCGGCGGCACAGCTAAAGGATTGCGTGGTGCAGAGCAAGCAAAAGATAAAGCCATCAATCAATTCAAAAAAACGGGCAAATACAAGTAATCTAGAATTCACAAGAACATGCAGCCAGCACAATCTTAATTAAAAATACTCCATATCTACAATTATCGCCATATATTAAATGCCATTAAACAAGCAGTCTACTGATTACTTCATATGCTCTATTGTCACACAGGACATTCATATGAGAGAATTTTGCTTATATTTTTATGCATGGCGATTAACAATGGGTCTAAAGAGTGAACTTAAAAAGGCAAAGGCTAAAGCCAAAGAAGCCGCTAACAGAATCGATACACATCAGTCACGTGAAGAAGCTAGAGATAGGCTTACTAGGGTTAATAGTATAACAGCCCCCCACCAAGAGCATATCGAAACATTAAGACATAACTGGGATGCTATTATTCAACAAAAAGCAGATTTAGCTATTGATGGATATGATACACAAGTGTTTATCATCAATAATGCTCTGAATATATTAGAAAATATATTAGCGCTAAGGTTAGCTGTTGATACTAAATATGGTGAAATATCAAATAGATCTGCTGAAGGCAATGACGTTTGCAACGGACTGCTAGCAGAGCAACGTCAATCAGAAGTTGACTTTACTATAGCTGTACAATCCACCAATACTGAACAACTTATCCTTGATATAACTAGTGCACTGCAAATAGTACAGCCATTAGTCACTGAAGCCCTTGAGACTCAAAAACACTTAGCTGAGCAAGAAAAAAGAGCAGCAACAGAGGAGATCGAAGTGCAACGTCGAGTTGCAGAAGCGCGGATAGCAGCGGAAACAGAACAAAGAATTAAAGAGGAAGTTGATCGTAGAGTGGCACTAGAATTAGCTGCCAAAGTAGCAGAATTATCAGAAGGTAAACCTGCTGGTAGCAATACAAAACCTGCTCATAAACTCTAATCAAATAACAAAAGAATGGTTACTACTCTAGTAGTAGGACATTATACTAAATGCTAAAATAAGGATAATAGCCTCAGATACCACTCATTGTTATAAACCAAACAGTTCTTTAATACTTGCATAAAAATATTTATAAGGTGGGCTAACCATGGCGCTTAACATATTTGTAACCATCAAGAATATTAATATGTACATTCCATAGGGTTCAAGTTTTTGAAATTCATAATCTATCTTAGCTGGTAGAAATGCTGCAATTACTTTTGAGCCATCTAGAGGAGGAATTGGTAAAAAGTTTAGTACTGCAAGGATTATATTTATCGAGATACCAGCCATCCCCATGTAATATAGTGGCTGCCCCCACCATAAATGCTCGGTTACATATAACTGTAAGCTAATTTTAGCAACTACTGCCCAAAATATTGCCATTAAAATATTTGATATTGGCCCAGCAGCAGCAACAATTGCTATGTCGCGTTTTGGCGATCTTAAATTTCTAGTGATAACAGGTACAGGTTTAGCCCAGCCAAAAACAAACCCTCCTAACCATAATAATACTGCTGGCACCAAAATAGTCCCAAATAAATCTATATGCACCATGGGATTAAAGCTAGTTCTACCAAGCATATGTGCAGTTTTATCTCCACATTTAAATGCCGCCCAAGCATGGGATGCCTCATGTATAGTAATGGCTAACAACACAGGGATAATCCAGATAGCGATGATTTGTATCTTAGTGTATTCCATAACTTGACGCTCACTTCCAAGTAAATAAAGGAGGTTCCTATGCACCAAAGATGCATAAATAGCTTCCGTATCGATTCCTCTAGGTCATTGGCTTGATTTTACTACAAATGTAAAACTTCCAAATAAAAATTTTTACAATTATGAGCCAATTATGCTCATCAGGTCTGGTATCCCATATCCTGATAAGCGCTACTTATCATCTGCATGATGGTAGGTGCAGCACAAAAATATGATAGCAAAAGAGTTTAATAACTTCAATTTATCTAAAGGTATACCAGCTAGACAAATGGACTATAGTAATAACCAAGACCTTAATTAACATTAGTTAATTCTACCTTTACCTCGGCAACTTACATTGCTTTTAATAGCTATAAATTGTATAATCGCGAAATATTTTACCTAATTAAATGGTGGTATTGGTATATGCATAGTGTCTCTTCTGTTGATCCTACAGGTCGTTTTAGCCAAACAGTAGAAAACTATATAAAATATAGACCTGGATACCCTAGCCCAGTTATTGAATTTCTAACAAATGAATATGGTCTCAATAAACAAAGTACAGTAGCTGATATTGGCTCAGGAGCTGGGATCCTAACAAGCATGTTACTAAATAACGGTAATAACGTGTTTGCCGTTGAGCCTAATTATGAGATGCGTAAAGCTGCAGAGCATGCCCTTAGTGATCAACATGGCTTTAAGAGTATTGATGCAACAGCTGAAGCAACTAGTTTAAGCAATGCCTCCATAGATTTCATTATTGCAGCACAAGCATTTCATTGGTTTGATAATGAAAAAACTAAAACTGAATTCAAACGTATTTCAAAAAAAGATGCTTACATTGTATTACTTTGGAATATGCGTGATAACGATGCCTCTATAACTATGCGCTCCTATGAAAAAATGCTCAATGACTATGCCATTAATTATCATAATGTTGCTGCTGAAAATATTGGAAATTCTGATATTAGCTCGTTTTTCACTCCAAATGACTTCCACCTAAAAATCTTTCCTAACAAACAAGTGCTAGACCTGGATGGGTTTTTAGGCAGAATACTTTCTACATCTTATATACCTAAGCAAGGCCATGAAAATCATGATATTGTGATGAAAAAGGCCCAACAAATATTTGATGAAAATAATAAATCTGGTTACATTGAGATGATCTACAAAACTAAATGCTATGTTGGCAAGCTATAAGCGCTAAGTCTATTATAGGTTTTATTTTTTCTGATTTAGACGTCTCTTTACTCTTGAATGTACCCTATCTATGCATGATATAATAAGCACCATAAAACTGTGAGGGTGTATTATGTCTGGAAATACCATTGGTAATATTTTTAAAGTTACAACTTTTGGAGAAAGCCACGGTAAGGCTCTTGGCTGTATTATCGACGGTTGCCCAGCAGGACTTGAGTTATCAGAAAATGATATTCAACAAGATTTAGACAGACGTAAACCTGGCCAATCAAAATATACCTCTCAACGAAAAGAAAATGATTTAGTAGTAATAACGTCTGGAGTTTATAACGGCAAAACTCTTGGCACCCCCATTATGCTTGAAGTTAAGAATACTGAGCATAAAGAGAAAGACTACTCCAAGTTTAAAAATATTCATCGCCCAGGACATGCTGATTATACTTACTGGCATAAGTATAAACATCGCGATCATCGTGGTGGTGGCAGAGCATCAGCAAGAGAAACTGTCGCTCGTGTTGCTGCAGGTGCCATTGCAAAAAAATATTTACTCCAAGCACAGAACACTAAATTTACAGCTTTTATCACCCAAATTGGAGAAATAAAAGCTTACAAAATTGACTTAAATACTATAAACGATAATGATTTTAATTTCCCTGATGATGATAAAATAGAAGCAATACAAGAATATATTAACTTTTTGCGCAAGCAAGGAGAATCTATTGGTGCCAGAATAAATCTCATTATTAGCAATCCAGGTATAGGCATAGGTGAGCCTTGCTTTGATAAACTTGATGCCATGCTTGCATATGCTGTAATGAGCATACCTGCAGTTAAAGGTGTTGAAATTGGTGAGGGATTTTCTGCAATTGATACTCTAGGCTCAATACATAAAGATGAATTAACTCCAACTGGATTTTTATCAAATAATTCTGGGGGTATTTTAGGTGGTATTTCTACTGGTCAGAATATAACCTTATCTTGTGCTTTTAAGCCAACATCAAGCATCACTAAGGAATGCCAGTCTGTTGATATCAATAACAACCCCGTAACGATATCTGTTACAGGAAGACATGATCCATGCGTTGGCATCAGAGCACCAGTAATAGTTGAAGCTATGGCAGCAATAGTCTTAATGGATGCTTATTTAATGCAAAGATCAAAGTCTTAGTAATTTCTTCCTGCCGCTTTCCTAGAATAGAATATAGACATTTTTATACATTAAAATAAAAAACTCCTAGTAAATTTACATTTGAAATTATTCTGACTGCAAAATCATTGCATTTTGATGGTGGGCCCACTAGGACTCGAACCTAGGACCAAAGGATTATGAGTCCTCTGCTCTAACCAACTGAGCTATGGGCCCAAAACTAAGAGATATGTTAACGTTCACCTGCTAATATGTCAATATTGGCAGGTGCTACCTTCATCTTATTCTTTATCTTTATCTTTATCTTCCTCAGTAAAGGTTTTTAGTTGCTCAGCTCTGCTTGGCTGACGTAACTTCCGTAACGCTTTTGCTTCAATTTGCCTAATACGCTCTCTAGTTACATCAAATTGCTTGCCAACTTCCTCCAAGGTATGATCAGTATTCATATCAATACCAAAACGCATCCGTAAAACTTTTGCTTCTCTTGGAGTTAAACCTGAAAGAATACGTTTAGTAGTTTCTTTAAGACCTTCTGTAGTTGCACTATCAACAGGAGATAATACCGCACCATCTTCAATAAAGTCACCCAGGTGAGAATCTTCATCATCACCAATTGGAGTTTCCATTGAAATAGGCTCTTTAGCTATACGCAACACTTTGCGAATTTTATCTTCTGGCATCCCCATAACTTTGCCAAGCTCTTCAGGAGTTGCTTCACGTCCCATTTCTTGTAACATTTGTCTAGCAATACGATTTAGCTTATTAATAGTCTCTATCATATGTACAGGAATACGTATAGTTCTAGCCTGATCAGCAATAGACCTGGTTATTGCTTGACGAATCCACCATGTTGCATAAGTTGAAAATTTGTAACCACGTCGGTATTCGAATTTATCAACAGCTTTCATTAAACCAATATTGCCTTCTTGAATAAGATCCAAGAACTGTAAGCCTCTGTTTGTGTATTTCTTGGCAATTGATATAACCAATCGCAAGTTAGCTTCAACCATTTCTTTTTTAGCTCGGCGAGCTTTTGCTTCACTAATAGACATAGCCCGGTTAAGCTCTTTGATTTCACTAATAGATACGCCATATTCAGTCACAAAAGTTCTAAGCCTAGATTGGGCTAATGATATCTCTTGCTTATGTTTTGCTAGTGTTGCTGAAAAACTATGTTTTTCATCAATAGCTTTATTAATCCACTGTTCTTGCAATTCATTACCAGGAAAACTTGTTAAGAATACTTTTCTTGGCATTTTAGATTTATTAACACAAACATCTAAAATTCTACGCTCTTGCTTACGTACATTAATTAGCATTTTGCGCATATAACCGGTGATAGCATCAAATATTTTTGGTATCCAACGAAATTTAACAAGTAATTCGCCAAGGTCTTTCTGTGCTTGCTTAGTACGCTCATCTTTTCTACCACTATCTTTTTCAAGCTCCATGGTATGTTTGATTTGCTGAACTAGCTCCACTAATTTTTCTCTTGCAAACTCGAAGTCATCTTCCTCTTCAAAGTCATCGTCTGCATTATCATCACCGCTACTTGCGTTATTATCATCTTTATCTACTGATTTGTTAACTGTTGCAAGAGCGTCATCTACTGTAGTGATGGTATGAGTAGCAATAATATCATTCTCAAGGTAGCCATTGATAATATCACTTATCTTGATTTCTTCATTTTGAATTCGACTGTATTCGTTAAGAATGACTTGTAACGTCTTCGGAAATTTAGCCACTGTCTTTATGACTTCATTAACACCTTCTTCAATACGTTTAGCAATAGCTATCTCACCCTTACGGCTTAATAACTCAACTGTTCCCATTTCACGCATATACATGCGAACTGGATCAGTAGTTCGACCAAAATCATTGCCTCCCATTCCAACTAAGGCAGCGGCAGCTTCTTCAACGATGTCTTCAGTATCAGCCCCAGAATTACTAGTGCTACCTTCAGCCATGAAATTTGCATTAGCATCTGCAGCCATCTCATAAACCGTAATACCCATGTCGTCAATCATTTTTATGATGTCATCTATCTGTTCTGGCTCCAGAACTTCTTCTGCCAAATGATCACTAACATCTGCATATGTTAAGAACCCTTTATCTTTACCTAGGGCTATTAATAATTTTATTTGCGAGGCTTGTCTGTCTCGATCAACGTAGCTCATATTTTATATCTCTTATGCGTTAATCTTAAAATCCGGTTAAAGGATACTTACTAAACTGAATAAGGGTGTTGATTCTACATCATAATCAACTTTCATCCAAGACTCAGCTTGAGTAATTATTCTTCTCTGTTAACAACTTCATTAATTTATCTTTCTCACTTTCACCTAGGCTTCCGACTTTGGCTTGAGTTATCAAGTCATCCATTACCTGCTCCTTGGCAAAGTTTTTTATTTGTGTTAGTGCACCGTTTAACTCTTGCTCTAAACCATCGTACGACAAGAAACCAATTAGGCCTTTGAGTTCATTCTCAACAAAACTTGCTGCCAACTGATTAGGTAAGTTAGTCCTGATCTCACTAAAACTCAAATTTTTTCCATTTTTCAGTATGTCCACCACCTCACACAGAAGTGTAATACCTGGCATCTTTATTGATCTATATGGACTCATGTCTATTTTTTCAAGAAGTGCTGGCTCACGCAGTATTATAGCTAAGGTTCGGTATGCTGGTGAGAGCATTTTCGGCATTGGTGAATATTTTTTAACTTTACCGTTATTTAGATTTCTGAATTTCTTACTGTCAAAATCTTTTTCCAACAAAGCTGCTCGATCTACCCCAACCATTTGAGCTAAGCGATCATACAACATTTCTTTTAACATTCCTGTCTCTGGCAATAACTCTAAACTAGGCTTTAAATTTGTAACAGCTGTAAGCCTATCATCAACAATATCAAAATTTAAATTAACACATGCCTCTGAGAATAAATAATCACTAATAGGTACCGCACGATTAGCTTTTTCTAGCATTTTTTCTACACCATATTCACGCACATAAGAATCTGGATCATATTCGTCAGGTAAAAGTAAAAATTTCACGCGTCGGTTATCACGCATTACTGGCAAACATAACTCCATTGCTCGTTTTGCTGCACCTCGACCAGCTCTATCGCCATCAAAACAAAATACTAGTGACTCACTATTTGCAAACAGAATTTCAATATGTTCTTTAGTTAAAGATGTACCCAAAGTAGCCACAGCATTAGTGATCCCTACTTGGTGCAATGCGATAACATCCATATAGCCTTCAACTACGATTAAATTATCTATAATTTTATTTGCTTGCTTGGCTTCATATAAACCATACAATTCATTCTTTTTTGAAAACACAATGCTTTCCGGAGAATTGAGATACTTAGGCTCACCGCCTTTACCAACAACCCTAGCTCCAAAACCTACAACAATGCCACGCCGGTTACGTATAGGAAACATAATACGCATCCAAAATCTGGCTCTAAGCCCTTTATGCGGATCATTTGAGCATAAACCTGCACTTTGTAAATCCTGCAAACTTGCGTTAGCTCCCTTTCTAACATGACTGATCATCGCATCTTTTGTTTGTGGTGCAAAACCAAGCCTAAACTTTTTTGCAATCACGCCAGATAAGCCTCTAGATTTTAGATAGTCAATCGCAGGCTTAGCTTCATGGCATTTCTTTAGTGTGCTCTCAAAAAAGCCTGCTGCCTGTTCTATTGCGCTATAACATCGAGATTGAGTATCAACCTGCTTTTGATCTACTGCACTTAATTCTTCTTTTGGTACTTCCATACCTGCTAAATTAGCTAATTGCTCTACTGCATCAGCAAAATGTAAGCCAACATGCTCTTTCAAAAATTGAATAGCATCCCCTCGTGCACCGCAGCCAAAACAGTAATAGAATTGTTTCTGTTGATTAATAATAAATGAGGGTGTTTTTTCTTGATGGAAAGGACACAAAGCTTTAAATTGTGCCCCCGACCTTTGTATATGCACGTGTTGTTTTATAAGTTCAACTATGTCGACTCGACTTAAAACTTCACTTACAAATTGCTCAGGTATTTTTCTCATGTGGACAAATATTACCTAAGGTTCTGCACTTTAAGAAATAGTGTTTAAGCAGATAATTTATCTTTTACTAATTTACTAACCAAAGACATATCTGCTTTCCCAACCAATTGGGGTTTAATTACAGCCATTACTTGGCCCATTGCTTTAATTTCACTAGCACCAGTGCTAGCAACCGCAGCAATAACTATCTCATTGATTTCAGACTCAGAGAGCTGTTTCGGTAAAAAAGATTGAACGATACCTAGTTCAACCTGCTCTTTATCAGAAAGGTCTACTCTATTAGCTTCTTGAAACTGCTTAATTGACTCACGGCGCTGCTTAGCAAGCTTATCTAATATAGATATCACATCTGCATCTGTCAGCTCGATGCGCTCATCCACCTCTTTTTGTTTAAGCGCAGCCGTAATCAAACGAATCGTTGAAAGCCTTACCTTATCACCACTTTTCATGGCAGCTTTCATTTCCGTGATTATATGTTCCTTCAAACTCACTCTAAGCTCCTATCCTCTTTCGCGACGGGCTCTAACACATGATGCCAACAGTTGTGCTTTCTCACGCAAGATCTTTTTCAATAATCTTTTACGAGCAGCAGCTAACATACGTTGCTTAATTTTTGAGTTTGGCTGATGAAATTCACGCTTACGTAACTCTTTAGGGTTACCAGACTTTTCTACTAATCTTTTTAGTCTACGAAGAGCACTATCGATATGCTCACTTTCTCTTACCTTGATGCTTGGCATGAATGCTCCTTTTAAAATAAACTTAACTAACTAAATTAAAGCTCGATTGCTAGGTTGTCATTTTAAGAAAGTTTACAGATAATGCAAGACTATTTTGTAAGTAATTGAAAGTTTAGAGTACAACATGCTCATATTAGGTATAGAAACATCTTGCGACGACACAGGTATCGGTATTTATGGCAATAACAACAAATTGCTTGCACATACACTGTATAGTCAAATAAAGCTCCACGCCAAATACGGTGGCACAGTTCCGGAGCTAGCTTCAAGAGATCATGTAATCAGAATCCAACCTTTGATTCATCAAGCACTTAAGGAAGCTAACTGTAATATTAAGGACATAACGGGAATCGCCTACACCCAAGGCCCGGGACTTGCTGGCTCACTTTTGGTCGGAGCAAGTGTTGCTAAATCTCTTGCCTATGCTCTTAAAATTCCAGCACTTGGAGTGCATCACTTAGAAGGTCATTTACTAGCACCAATATTAGAAATTCCAGACTTAAAACCACCGTTTCTAGCTCTGCTAGTATCAGGCGGACATACGATGATTATCGACGTAGATAATTTTGGATCTTATAAAATTCTTGGTGAAACTTTAGATGATGCGGCTGGTGAAGCATTTGATAAAACGGCAAGGCTACTTGAATTAGGCTTTCCTGGCGGACCAGCTATTGAGTCTATCGCCAAAGAAGGCAACAGCATATATAATTTTCCCCGACCAATGTGTGATCGACCTGGTCTTGATTTTAGCTTCAGCGGTCTAAAAACCTTTACTAGAAATACTTATAATAAAACCAATAAAACCATACAAGATAAAGCTAATATTTCCAGATGTTTTCAAGAAGCTGTTGCTGATACTTTAGTCTATAAATTAAAACGTGCCCTCAACCAAACACAAAGGACACAACTAGTAATTGCAGGTGGCGTTAGTGCCAATCAATACATAAAAACCAAAATAAACCATCTTGCTATAGAGCAAAATATTAAAGCCTATTTCCCACACCTACAATTTTGCACTGATAATGGGGCAATGATAGCTTTTGCTGGATATCTTCGAATGCAAAAAGGCCAACATGACCCGGATCTTGCGATCACTATTAAACCGCGATGGGCTATCGATACCTTAAGTGAAATTATTTAATTTGAGATATTATCATGCACATGATTAATTACATACACGCTGCAAAACAATAGTTTGAATTTATAATTAGATCATCAACCTTCATAGATCTTTGCCAAACTATATCGATGTAATCATCTGAATAAACTTGTCAAACTTTATTATATTTAGATACTATCTTTTCATATGTTCCATCATCTTTCATTTCTTGCAGTGCTACATTAAATTTTTCAGATATTTCATTAACATCGTTGCGAGTTTTGGATACAGCAATATGTAGTGGATTGGTAATTAGATTTTTTCCTAAGAAAATAAATTTATCTTTATTTTCATCAAAAGAATTACGAATAAGTAATTTAGCAACCAATTCATCAGCCAGCGTTAAATCTATTCGTTTTAAAAGAAGCTTATCCATGTTTATTTCTAATTTATTTGCAGATGCTTTCTTTAGAAATGTAGCATTATTAAAATCAGGAGCATAAGCATACCCTCGAACTATTCCAATTTTATAATTTTTCAAAGATGCTAAATCTGAAAAATTAATGTTTTTTTGTGTGGTAATGAATTTTATTTTATTTTCATAATAAGGTGTGGAAAATTTTAATTTTTTTGCACGCTCATCAGTAAACCATGCACCAACAAGAACATCATAGGCTCCTTTCTTCACTCCCTGCTCTGCACGTGACCATGGAACCAATTTTACTGAAGTAGTATAACCAGCACGCTCTAACGCTATTGTTACAATATCTATAGATAGCCCTCTATCATTACCAGATGCAGAAATATTATATGGTGGCCACGGATCTGTTACCAAGCTAAGCTCTATGGCAACAGCTGTATTCATGCACAAGAAAAATACTAAGGAAATTACAGAAATAAATATTCTACGCATGTTACTCATCCCAAATAAATACACTTACTATAGGGTAAAACATTTTCAAGAAATTAGCTAATTATTCAGCCTTTTCATGCCATACGCTTTATCCAAGCTGCACTTAGTTATATGTATGCTTTTGACGGTCTTACTCGGCAATATCTTTGCATCTAGCATAATCAATTTTCCCTGTACCCAACAATGGTATTTTATCAACATTAACAACCTCTCTTGGTGCATGAATGTCGCTCACTCCAGCATCTTTCAATTGCTTCCTAGAAAGACCAACATCTAAATTAGCTGTGGTTATCAATACTAATTTCTCACCTTTTCTTTCATCAGGCAAATTAATAACAGCATGAACATCATTTGGATACAAACGTTGAAAATTATCTTCAACTGCAGCCAGGGATATCATCTCTCCAGCTATTTTTGCAAATCTTTTCACTCTACCTCTGATGGTAATATATCCTTCATCATCGATCGAAACAATATCTCCAGTATCATGCCAACCATTAATAGGCGGACATAAAACTCCAGGGTTATCAGCGTAGTAGTATCCCAGCATTATGTTATTGCCTTTGACAAACAACCTCCCTCCATCATTCACTCCATCAACCGTCTCAAGTCGCATTTGTATACCAGGCATAATTTGACCGACACTACCAGATTTATAGTGCATTGGCGTATTAGATGAAATAACTGGAGATGCCTCTGTTGCCCCATAGCCTTCAAAGATTCTAACTCCAAATTTCTCCATCCAGACTTTATTAGTCTCTTCATTAAGCCGCTCAGCCCCAGCAAACACATATCTAATACTATAAAAATCATAGGCATGGGCATAACGAGCATAACCAGATAAAAAGGTATTAGTACCAAAAAATATAGTAATATTCAAATCATAAATAACCTCGGGAATGATCCTATAGTGCAATGGTGATGGATACATAAAGACAGGCATTCCTGACATTATTGGTAACAAGAAACCAATGTTAAGACCAAAAGCATGAAATACTGGCATAGCATTTAAAATCTTATCACTTGGATTAAAATCTATAACTGCTGCCATCTGCTTATGATTACTCAGCAAGTTTTTTGCACTTAAAATTACAGCCTTTGGTGCACCCTCTGAACCCGAGGTAAACAATACAACCGCTGCATTATTAGTATTATACTGTACCGGTAAATTGCTGAATGTTTTATATTTAATATGCTGCAACAATCCAACAATTTTTTCTTTTAATAAACTTTGTGCTTTTAAGTCCTCTAAATATAACAGCTCACATCCTGTATCCTCCAGAGAAGTTACAATTTTTTCCAACCTACCTTTTTCAATGAAAATTCTAGCAGTTATTATTTTGTTCACTTTAGCGGCTTTGACACATGAAATGATATTTACAGCTCCTAAAGAATAATTCAGCAACGCAGCCACCTTGTTGGCAGCTTGCACACCAAAAAACACTACTGCTATAGCCGAGGTGTTAGGTAGGAAAACTCCAATCGTTGCATCATTTCGCGCCCAAGTTTTAATATATTCTGCTACAATAAGGCTACGGAAAATTAGTTTGTTATAAGTTAAGCTTTGCCCGGAGATGTCATCCAATGTAACTGTATCTCCTCCATGGATATTACGTGCATCTAATAAGGCCTGATATAAATGTTCATCCACCTTCTGGCTTTCATAAAAAGTTGTTGTCATTATTTTGTAAAGTTTTTGCCCTAAAAGACGGCGTCGTGCTCGACCTTTTATATTCGAATCAATATCCGCATCAATCTCAGTATGTGGCAAAATAGTAATCGTCACTTTAGGAAAAAGCTGAATTTTGACTTTATGACGCATCCTTGAAAAAATTGAATATTGTGCCCCATCAATTCTAACTGGTAATATCTTTGCATTAGCTTTATCGGCAACAACCCCGGGGCCCTCATATATCTTCATCAACCCACCGGTTACTGAAATTCTACCCTCTGGAAAGATTATGCAACTACCTTGCTTTTTAACTTCTTTAATTAAACCTCGTAATGAAAATGGATTAGTCGAGTCAAGAGGATAAGCGTTGATGAAATACTTAATTGGTTTTACCCACCATTTATCCATATACACAGAATATACTGCGAATAAAACATCTCCTGGAAAATATGCAGCCATCAACACTCCATCTACAAAGGATGTATGATTAGGGGTAATAACTACTCGATCACCAGCATTTTTCAAATTCTCTTGCCCAGTAATTTCAACTTTAAATAAAAAATTTAATATTCCCCGGACAATGCTCCGTATTAAAGCACCGGGCAACAAACGACATAACTTGAACACTACATAAAAATTTATTAAAGCTACAACTAGAAATATTTTAGGTATGGTGACATGAAAATATAAAGCCAAGCTGAGAGATAACATTCCAACTGTCATAAATATTGCATTGAACACATTATTTCCAGCAATGATTCTGGCCTTATGACTTGTTGGTGCCCTATCTTGAATAATTGCATAGAGAGGGACTATGTAAATTCCTCCACAACACGATATAAGAAAGACATCTATTATGAAATGCCAATTTGAACTAAGATGTAAAAACTCTTTTAGTATCATTAGGTCACCAGTAATGGCTATTGGTGCATTAAAGTAAACATCCAAAAAACAAATACTCATCAGTAGTCCAGAAAGTGGTACAAAAGTAGCATCAACACTACCTTTAAGTATCTTGTTACATAGCAAGGACCCAATGGCAATACCACATGCAAATACTGAAATTAAAATACTATATACTTTAGGATCTGCTAATAAATGTATTCTTGTATAATTAGGCAAAACAGCAAGAAACACTGCTCCAAGCAACCAAAACCAGGAAATTGCGATGATGCATAAAAAACTATATTTATCAGCGTACACATTTTTAAAACTATCATATAACCCTGTAAAGATATTAAAATTCAGTTTTATGGTAGGCTCACCTACTAGTTTAGGTACGTACATACTTGTGCCTAAACCACACATAGCAACTATCACTAAAATTAAGGATAACCACTGATAGCCATATGAATATGTTGGCACCACAGAGCCAATTAGCATGCCGAGTAATATTGCAAGAAAAGTGGACATTTCAATAAGTGCATTGGCACCAATCAGTTCTTGTTTTTCTAATAATTTCGGGAGAGCTCCATATTTAATAGGACCAAAAAAAGTAGACTGTACCCCGGCTAAAAATAACACACTCATAAGGTAGTAGACGCCACCACTGAGCAACCCAAATACTGCTAATAACATTAATACCAATTCGGTCATTTTCAGTATTCTGGTAACTTTAGATTTATCAAATTTATCAGCAATGCTCCCAGCAAGAGGTGAAAAAATAATCATTGGAATAATTAACATACTGCTAGCTAATGGTACTAACATCGTATCAACATTATTGTTAGCACTATATGCTATTAAGACAATTATCCCAGCCTTAAAAGCATTATCATTGAATGCACCTAAAGCTTGAGTTAAAAATAGTGGTAGAAATCTTTTAGTCTTTAATAATTGGAATTGTCCAGGCATAACTAATCATCCATGATTGTCCCTAAAGATCTTTATACATTACCAATTTTTGTTCTTGTTGTTTCCATAATCTAGTAATATTTACGTGATGTGTAAATAACATTATTTAAGACTTCATTCATTACCAATTTTTTGTTCTTGTCCTTTCCATAATCTAGTAATATTAGCGTGATGTGTAAATACCATTATTATGGCAATAAATATTAGTGGTATAACATCTACAATTCCATTGTAGTTTAGATATCCTATAATCGGAAGAGTAATAGCTGCAACCAAGGCACCCAATGATGATATCTTTGTTATTAAGAATACTGCCAGCCAGACAGCAATAAATGCCAAAGCAATTAGGTAATTAAATGCAATTAATGACCCTATAGTTGTTGCAACTGCTTTTCCACCTTTAAACCTGAAAAATATTGGAAAGATATGCCCTAAAATTGCACAAATCATTATTAATTGTACTGCTAGTAAGCTAAATCCCAAATAATAAGCAAGATATGTAGGCAGTGCCCCCTTTAGACCATCGCCTAAAAAGGTTAGAATTGCTGGAACCTTACCGCCAATACGCATGACATTTGTGGCACCAGGGTTGTTTGACCCACTTGTTCGTGGATCAGCAAGGGAAAAGGCTCGGCAAACAAAGATAGCTGTGCAGACCGAGCCCAATAAGTACGCAAAAAGCATAACTGTTAACAAAACTAAATATTGCATGGGGAGCTCCTATATAACATGGCAGATACAGTAATAATCAAAGGTCTTAAAGTACCAACTACAATCGGCATCCACCCTTGGGAGCGGACGATTAAACAAACACTTATACTTCATCTTGAATTAGAATCACCATCTTTTAGCAAAATAGCTAACTATGATGAAATAGATCAGGCTCTAGACTATCAAAAAGTATCTGAGTGGATCCAGCAATTTTCTCGTAATAACTCATACAAATTGGTTGAAACGTTTATCTCTAAACTATCTGATGAGTTAGCAAACGAATTTTCAATCCCTAAAATTGTAATCTCTCTAGAAAAACATCAGGCTATTGAAAATGCCAACTTTGTAGGAGTACAACTTGAGCGCAACTATAACTTCTAATCATTTAGAACTTAAAGTAGTAAAAAATATTCAACGCTTTGGAGCAATGTCTTTTGCCAAATACATGCGATCTGCTTTATATGATCCACAATATGGGTATTATCAAAATTCAGATCCAACCTTTGGCGCAAATGGTGACTTTATTACGGCCCCAATGTTAGGTAATTTATTTGCCAAAACACTTGCAACACAAATTCATCAAATACTTCTAGAGTGTGAGAAGCCTAGCATTGTCGAAATAGGTGCTGGCAATGGCCAGCTCGCATATGATCTCTTAATCGCACTAGAGGCATCTGGTGCGCCACTATTTGAATACCAAATATTTGAAACCAGTCCTGTGTTAATTACACTACAAAAAAACAAACTTAAACAATTCCCTCAAGTTAAATGGCTACAAAAATATCAAACAAATAATAAAATTCAAGGCGTAATTATTGCAAATGAAGTAGCTGATGCCTTACCAACGCATAGATTCACATATAAAGATAGTGAACTTTATTCCTATAATGTTGGAATAAATTCCCAACAGAAGCTTTGCTATGTTATGGGAAAGTTACCAGAAAAAATTAAGCTAGATCTTTATAATTGTATTAAGCCTTTTGATTTGCCTAACAATTATATCTCTGAATATTGCGCACTTCTAAAGCCATGGTTAGCCATGGCCACAAGTAAATTACTTAAAGGTACAATGTTTGTATTTGATTATGGATTTCCTCGCAACGAGTTCTACCACCCACAGCGATCAGAGGGAACTTTAATGTGCCACTATAAACATTCATATCATGATAATCCATTTATTAATATCGGCCACCAAGATATAACTACACACATTGATTTTACTAGCTTGCTTGAAGGCATAGATTCAACTGATATGGAATTTGCCGGCTATACATCTTTGGCTGGCTTCTTAACTTCTTTAAATATTGATAGGCATATTTGCCAAAATGAAACTGATATACGCAAACTTAGCACATTACAACATGAGTTATTTACTCTAATCTCACCAACGGAAATGGGAGAGCTATTTAAAGTCCTCGCTATAAATAAGTCTCTGCCTTTTGAATTACAAGGCTTTCAAGGTTGCGAACGAGCTATATAGAGATTGTGCGATATCTCCTATCAATTCACCAGTAAAATTCCCACAACAGATCACAAGTAATATTCTTGAAAGAAGATTGGTTTAAGTTCAAGATATGAGTACTTCGTTATTAAGGTTAAAAAGATGTTAAATGATGTACTAATAAAAAGTTTAGACAATTATGACTCCGTCGAGAAACAACTCCTCATTTCGACTAAAAGAATTAACCAAATGACAAAGACTATTAATGCTCAAGCTAAAAAGCTTGCAACTCTTGAAAGGCAACTACAAAAAGAACAGGTTGAAAAACAAGAAATTCAGAGAGACTATACACACATTGTTGAGCTAGTTCAGGAACTTCATGTAGTTTAGCTTGTTAAGATTCCGCTAGATTTTATGGGCTTAATATCCGTATTACTAGCACCCAAGGTATGATTGGCTGATTTGTTTTTTATGCTTCGATCCAAATTTTTCGTTGCTAACATCCAAAAGAATATCGTAACAGCCAAAAATGGTACAAGATAACCAACAATACTAAAAACAGAACCTGACTCCACCATAAATAATAATATAATATGTATCCATGACGATCCTGATTTACCCAACCTTGCACCCAGAAGATCTACAGCAGCCTTACCTTTTACTTTGCCTTCTAAATCTAAAGGTATATAAGCCATCTCTTTAGTTGGATCAAAAACACAATACTTCATAGCCTTGCATGATATATTGTGTACAGCCCCAATCACGACTAAAATAAATAGTGGAATAGTGCCAACTGCCATATGATGGCTTCCTTGCAAGAAATCCTTACCTACATAAAAGTAAACACAAAAGAATAAGCCACTAGTTAATGCCATCACTATTGGCGTTAACCTAGCTGAAAACAACCACCCTTTACTACGCAATATTGGCCCACTAAAAAATAGCGCTAAGATAATTGAAGACACACCTAACACTGTTTGATAAATTCCTAAAAATCTTTGGTATTCCTTGATGTCAGAATAATATATTTTAATAATTGCTTTCCACGTCACTTCTACCAAATTCACAGATATACAATACCCAATCAAAATTAAAGCTATCCATCCCAAATGAGGAGAGGTACATATATACTTCAAACTATCAAATACTGACAATTTAAGTTTTGATTTTTTATCATTTCGTACAAAAGTTTTATCTTTTAATGACTCACCTTCCAATATTGTTTCAGTAACATACTTATATAGCATTGCAACAATGATCCCCACTCCAACCACCATCATCATTAAAATTCCTAAAATAAAGTCATAGCTGTAAGAATTTAAAGAACTTATATTCATTGTTATAAGTCCTGCTAAAATAGAACCACAATGCCCTCCCAAGCTATACAAAGTATAGAATTTAGCAGCTTCCTTAATACTACTTATTTGATTTATAAAGCCCCAAAATAATAGAGCTATAATCACCCCTCCCCATAATTCAGCCGCCACAAAAAATAGTGAGTTCATCCAATATTTTACAATATAGATCCAGTGACTATTATTATTACCAAGGACTAATTTCATAGAGCTAGCAATGGAGTCCAGAGCAAAGTGTTCTCTATAGGGAAAGAGTATGAAGCCAAAAACAAAGAAAAATACTAAAAAAGAATACAAAACCGTATAAAACAATCGATCGCGTGACAATACATTGCTAAGTTTTGTGTAAATTAACATCACAGCAAATGCGAAGATAACCACCAGCGTGCCTTTTAATGCTGGAATAACTTCCGCACTCCCCCCAACGTGGGCAACAACAACAGTATCTTTTACAGAAAATAATATAGTGTAGATAAACGAAATTAATAGCTTAATAGAAAATAAAGGTAGGAATTTTGATATTTCGCTGGATTCGACTGGCCATATTGATTTCAAAGACTTCTTTGATAATATCCAACTAGTACCATGTGACATAGTAAATAAAAATCTCTACTAACAAACTCAAAATTTCGCAGATTCTCTCATATACGAGATAATTTGTCCAGAAAATTAACCACCTAATTAAAGCTTTTGCATCCAAAAATACTATCTAGGACAAAGATTATAACCATAAGTTATATTGACTCCAGTCTTACACCCTAGTACATGATAAAGTATAATAACTAAACTATGAAAATTCCATATCCAAACCTAATTTGAAAATAGGTTGTAATTAGCGGTTAAAATATAATGTTACAAATAAGATGTATGGTATTTTGAACCAACTATACTTCCTGCACCTTATGAGTGAACACGCACTGTTTATGTTGCACATTATATTATTAAGCTTAATCATTGTTTTGTTCTACCCCAAAACATAAACATCTTTTTTCTATGAGCATCTATAATTATGAGTACAACATAGAGGAAATATGGAAATATAATGCCCAATTTCAATATAGAAGCTGCACAAATCTTCTTGACTGATAAACTTTCTTGGAATATATATGCTCCTATTGAAAATAGTAAACTTGTAATTACAGCAAAATGGCTTGTTGACAATTATTCTGAGTCCCTTGATTTGACTAATGACAGTGACACGGCCCCTCTTATAAATAATTTACAGAAGTACGGTGATATTGAAAACATTGATATATTCATATCGAAACTAGACGAGCTAAGCAAAATGATTGCACCTGATGCAGATGATTTAGAGTCTTGGGAGGATATGGCCGATGAACTTTTAACAAGGCCTCATAAATCCTTTCCAGTTGAAGTAACTGCTTCAAGAAGAAATCTGCCTTCAACTGGCGCTAGTGGTGGTGCTGGTGGTGGCGCTGGTGCTACCCCTCATGAAACAGCAACTGATAAACCCCTTGATCGCATGGCAGATAATTTACGTATTTTAGCAAATCTAAAAGCTGGAAAAAGTTCCACAGGCTCCAAATTAACTACAATAGCAAAAGAATCTATAAAAGCCTTTACTGATACATATAAAGCAAACAAAAGAAAGGTAGGTAGAGTTACAGATTTTGTTATAACACCATTAACTCCAAATATTCCTCGGACACACCCTGGGGTTGATGACAGTATTCACCAACATAGAAACATAGACCATGATGATCTAGAGCTTATTAATATAGCTAAATCTACTTATTCAATGCTGCTAAAATCTAGAGAGGCAATCTTATCTCCATGTCCACTGATCCCGCAAATACAACTAGACGATGATCCTGTTCTTAATTATTTAACTGGCAATGGTATAGCTTTACTTAAGACATATAAGAGCGTTATCCTATCTGAAAAGCAAAAAGATATTGTTTTTCACATTAGTGGTCATGGAGGTCCTCTTGGAATAGGATCAGTAAACCCTGAGCATAGAGTTGATTCTGACCTTTTTGCATATCTAATGGATAGACTTCTTACAACTAGTGAAATTGCAGATAAATTTAAAGGTGACCGCTCCCATAGATTAAAATTTGTTTTCCATTCTTGTAATAGCGCATATTTCAATACTCACGCAGGAATGACTAGAGATGAAATCAAAGAAGCCATAGCGCAAGAATCATTTATAGGAAGATTTTACAACGCACTACGAAGTGACTTTAGTTATCCTAATATTGAGGTTGTTGGCTTTCGAGGATTTTATGTTCCATTAAGTAATGGTTCGGGTTGTATTCTACAAAGTGAACTAAGTCCTGACAGCTCACCCATTTCATTTGCAAGAGGTCAATATTCAATATCACCTGATAGTATAACCTTAGCCAAGGTTGCAGACCCCATAGATGTTAAATTGCCAGATTATCAATTAAAAGAATTCTCTACATTTGTACAGGAACTAAAAACTGAAAAATTTGAAGAAGAGGAAAGAAGAGTTGCCACTCTATCAGAAAAACCTAAACCTACTACTAGCCTATAGCTCTATTTGACAAGAAAGTATAGGCTATAATTTATTACGCTTATATTACAGAAACTTTATTTTAATAACATAATCATATTGCAGGATTTATCATAGTATTTCAGCTTATATTTTTAAAAGATATACACAGGCATCATAATTAAAGATGTTTTTGTCAATTGCATAATAGAGCTCTTTCCATATAACTGAATTTCTATCACCTTAGATAAGTTATGCAGCAGTATAGTTTTATTCACTCAACAATTTAGCTATGAAACCTGCTCTCTGCTTGAAAACCTCACTTGAAATATCCCTACCTGCTATGGAGTCTATACCAGTAAGATCAAGTTTAAAATTCTTTAAATTTTCACTGACCTTCAAAAGGTGGTTAATTTTATTAATTACGGCATCATCATTTTTATAAAAAACTTTATAAGTATGCATTAAGATTACAAACCTATTATGTCTACGCCAAATATCTAAATGCGATAACAATTCTAAAATTTGATTTGTTTTGGAAAAATCCACATCTTTAATATTAATTAAATTTGTTCTAAATAATTTTGCAAATGTACTTATTTCTTTGGGAACAGCAAGAGTATTACACCATTGTTTCACTAATTCATCTTCCGGCAAATAGGAAAGTAATATTGCAAACACCTCTATGAAATCACATTTTTCAGCTGCTGCCACTTGTAAATATGCATATGCTTTCGTAGAACTAATTTCTGACAAGATTCTATCTATTGCCCCAGCATCATTTAAGCATTTGATAAACAGATCTGGTCTTGGTGCACTTAAACCTAATTTAAATTCTTGATAAAGCCTTTCTGAGCTTAAATGCTCCAATTCTCCAGAACTTGATATTGTTTGTAGCAACTCTTTTGTTGTGTCAGCTATAGTAAAGTTGTACTCTGCCAACTGTGCATAAAATCTTGCAACTCGCAATACTCGCAATGGATCTTCACTAAATGCTGTGGATACATGACGCAATACTCGAGCCTGCAAATCTTTTTGACCATCATATGGGTCAATGATGTTATTATCATAATCTTTGGCCATTGCATTGATAGTTAAATCTCGACGCAATAGATCCTGCTCTAAAGATACATTCATATCCGTATCAAACTCAAAACCACCATATCCAGGAGCTATTTTTTTTTCTTTTCTAGCTAGAGCATACTCTTCTTTTGTATCAGGATGCAGAAATACTGGAAATGATTTCCCAACTTGAATATAACCTTTTTTTAGCATTTCATTAATACTGGAGCCCACAACAACCCAATCTCTATCCGTGATACGCCGATTTAATATTTCATCACGCACAGCACCACCAACAAGATATATATCCATATCTATCCCACCGTCCTATTCATTTAATAGTTGCAATTAGATAATATACCGAGCCCGCTCGAGCATTGCTAATAATATTTAAATCCTCTTTATATATACTGGCAATATCTCTCTCATCTTCTAAATATATAATCGCTTGGCTGTGTTTGTTTTTTAAAATTTTTATAAGTTTAGGTATTAACGCTGCATTATATGGAGGATCTAAAAAAATAATATCATAATCTGATAAATCATCTTCTGTAATAAAAGTTAATGCATCAGTATTAGTTACTGTAGACTGCTCTTCTATAGAAAATTCTTTGCAGATCTTCATTATTTTTTTGACTATTGTACTGTCTTGCTCAATAAAATGTACGTGTTCTGCCCCCCTCGATATAGCTTCCACACCAAGGGCACCAGTACCAGCAAATAAATCCAAGCAGCTTGCACCAGCAACATCCAATTGTAGCCAGTTAAATAGCCCTTCACGAATACGGTTTGCAGTTGGCCTTAAACCTTCACTATTTAAAACACTAATACGCCGACCTTTTAAAAATCCTGCGATGATTCTAACGTCACCACCATTAGTTTTTTTTCTAACTGCTTTATGCATAATTTTAGTTCCCAAAGCACTTTTACTGGCTTAACAGCTAAATATCAGTTAACATTTTTTTGCTCGTTAAAAAAAGGTGTCAAATGTTTAGACTATTCAAAAAAAATACAATAAATAAGGAATCTAGCTTAAATGAGGAACCAAAGCAAGCAGAAAAGCCTAGCTTTTTTTCTCGGCTAAAACAGAGCCTAGGCAAGACTAGAGATAGCTTTACCTCGAAACTAAGCTCATTGTTTCAAGGAAAAAACTCATTAGATGAAGAGACTCTAGAAGAACTAGAAGCCATTCTAATTCAAGCAGACATTGGTTTTGATCTTTCAGAAAGGTTTATTTCTAACTTAAAAAAAGATAAAGCTATTGCAAAAGACCCTAACCTTGCTATTGATAATTTAAAGAATCAGTTAGAAGCAATATTAGCGCCAGTAGAGAAACCTCTTCATCTTAATAGTACCAATACTCCTTTTGTTATTTTGATGGTTGGTATTAATGGGGCAGGCAAAACCACAAGTATCGCAAAACTAAGTAAAATGTTTAAAGCACAAGGAAAATCTGTGCTTTTAGCTGCAGGAGATACTTTCAGGGCGGCAGCAGTTGAACAACTGCAGGCCTGGGGTCAACAAGAAGGTGTACCCGTAATCTCCCAACATCAAGGTGCCGATAGTGCTTCAGTAATTTTTGATGCCTATAATTCAGCAAAATCTAAAAATATAGATATTTTGATAGCTGATACGGCTGGCAGACTACATACCCAAAATCATTTAATGCGTGAATTAGAAAAAATCTCAAAAGTCCTAAAGAAAATTGACCCACAAGCTCCACATGAAACTTTATTAGTTTTAGATGCTGGAACCGGACAAAATGCGATAAAGCAAGTAAGTGCTTTTAATGATATTATCAATGTCTCAGGTTTATGTATTACGAAATTAGATGGTACAGCAAAAGGCGGGGCAATTTTCCAAATAGCAGATCAATTTAAGCTCCCCATTCGTTACATAGGTATCGGTGAAAGCATTGATGATTTAAAGCAATTTAATGCCAAGGATTTCATTAATGCTTTATTTACTCAAAACGAGTAAGCAATAGGAAACAAAATTTAAATTTGATTCCTATGTATATTTAGGAGATACAGTGCTACGGCTAAAAAATGTGGGAAAGAAATTTAATAGTGGTTACCGAGCATTACACAATGTAAATTTAACCATTACCACTAATGAATTTGTTTATATAACAGGATCATCTGGTGCCGGTAAAAGTACTTTTTTAAATTTACTCTCTGCAACGGAACAATCTAGCCATGGAGAAATTAATATAGGCCAACTTGCTTATAATAATTTAAGAGCTAACCAGCTTCACCTGATTAGAAGCCAATTAGGACTAGTCCCACAAACTCCAATGCTAATTTCTGACCAAAGTGTAGCTAATAATGTTGCATTACCACTAATAATAAAAGGAAAATCTTCTCGAGAAATTAGTAAAAAAGTTAGAGCAGTACTAGAAAAGGTCGGTCTAATTAACAAAGCTAATTATTTAGCCTCAACCCTTTCAGGAGGTGAACAACAACGCGTTGCCATTGCCAGAGCAATTATAAATAAACCCCTATACATTATTGCTGACGAGCCCACTGGAAATTTAGATCCTAGTTTATCTTTAGAAATATTGAATCTCCTAGTCGATTTTCATCGAGTTGGTGTTGGCATTATAATCGCAACACACGATGTAAGTCTTTTAGAACACTTCCCTGCTCGACAAATAGTTATAGATAAAGGCCAGATTGCTTTTGATAGCACTGCTCGCGAGGATATTTCATGCATGACATAAAAAATTATTTTTACTCTCACTATCAAAATTTCATCAGTTCATTAAACCACCTTAGTCAACACCCCATAAAATCAATTTTATCTATTTTAATTATTAGTTTTACTTTTATCCTACCTTCAAGTTTATGGGTCTTAACAAATAATGTTACCAAATTGGTTAACTTAAAAGATCCTAGCGCTAAGCTTAGTGTGTTTTTTATTGATTCCTCAATCACAGCTGAGCACTTTATCTCTACCTATGCTAATCACGCAGCTGTAACCAAATATGAATATCATTCAAGCTCACAAAACCTAGAACTTTTACGTCAACATTTGGATTCTCTAGATCTAACTGATCTTAATAAAATTGCCCAGTTACCTGCTTCAATAACCTACTATCTTAATGAAAATACCTCACCAGATGTTGCACATCAGCTACAACAAACTATTAAATTAGATAAGCACAGTGAACATACTCAACTTGATTTAGAGTGGCTGACTAGATGGCAAGGAGTAATAATGTTATGTAAGAAAATTGCCATCATATTAGCTAGTATACTATCTATTGGCGCCGCACTAATAATTGGAGGTCTAACTAAAAATGCTATTGAACACCAACAGGAATCCATAAAAGTTATGGATTTAGTAGGTGCTAGCCGTGCTTTTGTAAGACGCCAGTTTATTTATCTAGGTTTCTGGCGTGGAATTTTTAGTGGAATTATTACTGTTTTAATTATCCAGCTAATAGTCTTAACTTTGTCTAATAACTTTGATATGATTTTTAAGGGAGTCCAAGCTAATGCAGCCCTTGAGGGACTTGATCTACAAGTATCTGCCTATCTTATTCTGTTATGCATGACAATTGGCATTTTGGGATCATGGTTAGCTTTTAACCAATATCATAACAAGCTAATTCGACCAAAGTAAAAGAGGTAATAATAATGATTAAAAATAGAACTATTGGCGGAATATTGCTAATGAGCTGCACAGCAATTGGTGGTGGAGTCCTAGCATTGCCTACAAGCACTGTTTCTGGAGGTTTTTATCCAACGACTATACTGTTTATCGTTTGCTGGTTTTTTATGATGCTCTCTGCTGGCTACCTACTAGAAGTAAATCTTTGGTTTAAAAAAGAAACTAATATTATCTCCATGGCTGAAAAAACTATAGGCCCAATCGGAATGCTTGTAGCCTGGGCAAGCTATGTGCTACTGCTTACTGCGCTGTTAGCAGCTTATCTCACTGGCACTAGTGCCTGGCTACAAAAACTATGCGCTGAATATTTACAGATGGATCTTAATAATCATGTGGCATTATGTGCCATAACGATTATACTGGCCACAACCATTTATCTTGGAACTCAAGCTTTAGATCACGTTAACAGAGTATTTTCCATTATCCTTTTCACCTCATTTACTATGCTAATTTATAAATCATATGAATATGTCGACCTTAAACTATTGAAAGACGGATCATTTAAACCATTGCTTTCTAATATGCCTCTGTTTATTACCAGTTTTGGCTCAGCAATTGTCATCCCGACATTAGTAACCTATTTAGACCATGATCGAAAAAACTTAGTAAAGGTTCTCATCATTGGCTGTACCTTACCATTAATTATGTACATAATTTGGGAGTGGGTAACTTTAGGAATACTTTCAATACCTGGGAGCTTTGGCCTTGAAGAGCTTTCGACTAAAAATGCTAATGGCACTGAAGTTGCCTCAAGCTTAGCTACCATAACAAATAGTCCTGCTATTAATATTCTAGCAAAAAGTTTTGCCATCTCAACAATTTTAACTTCAATATTTGGGGTTTCAATTAGTTTATACCACTTCCTCTCTGATGGCCTAAGCATTAAAACCAAAGGCCGTCCAGCAATTTTGTTACTATTAATAACTTTTTGTCCATCGCTGCTGCTAGTAATATTTTTCCCAACAAGTTTTGATAAGATCCTTAATGTTGGAGGCATAATAGTTTCTGTACTTTTAGGACTCTTGCCAATTACTATGGTATGGGGCGGAAGATATGTAAATGGCTATGGTGCTAATGCGAGATTTAAAGTACCTGGTGGAAAACCTTTACTAGTTATTGCTAGCTTATTTTTCTTTGCTGTTATTATTGTACGTTTATTTATCAAATGAATAATAATCTGGTATATATCGACCATAAACTTACATTGATTACTGAAACTGAACGTCATATCTATATAGATTTTGAATCTCATGAATTATTACGTCGCGTACAGCAGGGAGCAAAAAGTAACTCCATCATCAAAGCCTTAGGATTAAATAAAAAGAAAGGGTATGTAATTGATACAACCGCAGGCTTTGGAACTGATGCTTTTATTGCTAGCGCCTTTGGCGGTAATGTTATCATGTGCGAACGCTCACCAATAATGTCTCAACTATTAGAAGATGCTCTAACCAGAGCCAATAGCTCCTCAATATCTATTGTAAAAAATATAGCCTCCAGAATGCAACTTAAGCCATGCAATGCTGTAGATGCTCTGAGCCAACTTGCCCAAGAATACAACCCTATTTGTATTTATCTAGATCCCATGTATCCTGAAAGAAATAAGTCTGCCCTAGGCAAAATAAAGATGCGTGAAATATTAGCAATTGTTGGTGATGATCTTGATGCTCACCTATTATTTTCTCAAGCAAAACAATTATCTAAACGCATTGTGGTAAAGCGCCCCAAATTAGCTCCAACTATTACAAAAACTCAGCCTAGCATGAATATAATAGGAAACAGCACAAGATTTGATATCTATATTAACCATTAATTATTTTTTATCTTTTTGCTAAAAATAGAATATTAATTTTTTTATTTTTAACAATTTTATTTTCAATAATTTTTTCAACCTTAGCAATCGTATCCAATATTGGCACAAAAA
>JABJGS010000065.1 GCA_018703155.1 Francisellaceae bacterium
TAAATTCAGATAATGATGTTATTTTTTTGAATGCAGGTGAAGTATACATATAAGCTTTTTCAATATCTCCAGATTCAAGAGCTACTACCTGCTCTGTAACAACTGAGGTTAAACCCTTTGTTACATAAAATATAATACCGACAAGCATAGCAAATATAATTACAAGCCCAGTTAATATCGTTGGCAAAATAATAAATATTGGTTTCACCCTACTAAGACCCAGGGCAGACATTCACTAAATATCAATTGATCGCCAGAGCTATCCTCAAGTTTATTACTTACAATAAACACTAGATCTATTAATGTCCAAACGCCAAGTCCTCCGAAAGTTAATAACATAAGAATACCAGTGCCAATTTTGCCTATATAGAATCTATGAAAACCTAGACATCCACCAAATAAACATAAAACTAATGCTAATTTTCCTGATTTAATAGATTGTTTAGTACTCACTTTATACTTCTTCTACTCTTTTTGTTATATCTTAGACAATAATAATCAAATGAATGTTGAAATATAGCGTTCTGTCACTTCAAATACCATAGTTTCTGGCGATGGTTCTTATGTTGTACTTCCAAGTGTTAGCTATTCAATTCAAGTTACTGGGGGAGCAGGTGCAAATGCAACATCATTGATGGATGGGGGGGCGCTCGGGAGGCTCTACGATAATTGGTGGAGAAGTAACTTTCATTTCAGATTAAACATTTTCAGTGTCATCTAGTATAAGTAATGATGTTGCGGGTGTTGGGACAGGCAGTTTATTCAGCACAGGAGCATCCGTATCTAATTCATCAGCAGCATCTAAGGTTAGTGATATTAATATTGGTAGTGTTGCAGGGGCACAATCTGCAATAAATGTACTAGATGAAGCATTACGTTCTGTCAATAGATTGCTTGAAATACCGGCGGTTGCAGATGTTGTTAATAGGTTGCTTGATATACCACAGGTGGCTGCAAATGCTGCAGCTAGAGATAACTATGCCTTTCTCTGGGCATGGGAAGCACAAAATGGTCACAATGATGTAGTAAATAGATTGCAGGCAATACCTGAAGCAGTTGCAGATGCTGCAGTTGACGATAACGCAGCCTTACACGTGGCAGCAAGAAATGGCCTCCCGATGTAGTAAATAGATTGCTGGTAATAGACGCGGTTGCAGATAATGCTGCAGCTAATGATAACGATGCCTTGTGATTGGCAGCAATAAATGGCCACATAAATATTGTTAATAGATTGCTGGCGATACCTGAAGTAGCTGCAAATGCTGCAGCTAGATATAACTATGCCTTGCGCTTGGCAGCACAAAATGGTCACATAAATGTTATCGGCTCTGTCAAGACTAATACGTAATTCACGACTAACTTCAGTCATAGAATGGTTTTCTAACAACTTTAAAGTCTTAGTCCATATATTATCAGGTAGCCGACCTTGTTTAGTTCGGTTTTTACGCCACTCATCAAGCTCAATACTTAAGGACTGTAGTGTTAAAGGTTGGCTCATAATAACTCCAAATTAATTGAAACATGGAGTTAACGGTACACTTTATGGGCTTGTATTATCTATACACGCTTACTGGAAGCTATCCACTCAACAACCAAGTGCATAGATGAATTGCTTGCCATAGGCGTGCCGGACTGGAAATTAGATAAATTCTCTGCTCTTTATAATGAATTAATTGGCAATACGGAATACTTAGATGACAATAATGTCACCATAGAGCAACAAAAACAACTGCATCAGTACAAAGGTAGAGTGAAAAGCCTTTGCAATGAACTCAGTAATTTTGGAATTATAGAAACATCAAATCACTCAGATTTCCACTGTAATAACCTTCTATATGACAAAACCAATAAAACAACTGCGATTATAGATTTAGGTGAAACCTCAGTTAATCATCCTTTGTTTTCGTTGCATGCCTGCATAGAAGCTGCAAAGAATCGATATAAATTAGCAGAAGATTCTTCTGAGTATAAATCATTGCAACGATGTGCATTTGATGGTTTTCTAGATGAGGAAGAGCAATGTAACAGAGCTATAGAAATAATTGCCCTGCTGTTCCCTGTATATCTTTTATTTGCTCAAAAAAGATTTCTTGATGCAATCAACTTGCCTTTTGATGCGAATGATCCTCTGAGCATAAAACAACATGACAAAATAAGCAAAGGTTTTATTTGGTTTATTGAGAATATGGAATCTGCCAATGCAAGATGAAGAGTTAAAAAATCAGATAAATAAATGGCAAAGTCAATGGTTTCAATATTTTGATCCTGCTAGAAAAACCATTTCGGGTTATGAAACCATGCATATGTTACGCAAAGGTCAAGTTAAAAACTTAGCCAAAGGTGACGCTATAGCTGA
>JABJGS010000066.1 GCA_018703155.1 Francisellaceae bacterium
GAATCCAATAAATCTTTATCAGCTCTAACTTCGTCTAAAGCTTTTTGATGAGTTTCAATATCTGAATCACTAACTGATTTATTGAATGCATAGTACAGCTCACCTTGAATTAAGACATACTTTCTTTCAAAATCATTAGCATTAACACCACTTTTTTGCATTAGATAACTAGCAACATTACCCTCATATGCAAAACAATTTTTCCTTCCAGTTTTAACTAAATTAACCATCACATCAAATTTTGTAACATCTTGAACAGATGACTTGGGAACATTTCGGCTAGTTAATTCTAATTGACCGATATCGTCACGAATTACAGCATAAGTATATTTTGACAAATCTTCATCATTGCTTATTTCTGCTTTAACATTTTTATTACAAAAAACTGATACTTCTGTTTTGGCAATAGGACCAACCCACTTAAATTTAGGGATCCGATCTTCAGTTCTAGTTGTTGAAAAAATAACGTTATGCTTATTAGGCATTTGAGCAAACCTATAACCTCTCACCCATGGAAACAGACTTACTTTAGGAGGTTCCATATTCATTTTTTCACGCATTTCAGCCAGAATATCTATTGATATCCCGGTAATTTCACTTCCTTCTGCAAAATTATAAGGTGGGTACTCTTCAGTCATATAATGCACCTCTTTTGCAAAACATAGACCAGGTACAAATAACATTATTGCCAATATGCTTTTTAATATTTTCCGTGTCATATAAAAACTCCTTCAATATATGCTTACCAATAATTACTATATTACAATTTTTGTTATTTTTCATAAATGTAGAAACAATATAAACCATCATCATACATTAACAAATATTTATATTGTAAATACATAAACTAATCACATATGCCATATTGCCAGAGTCTATATTTATCTATAGAAGTAACGTTTTAACACTCAGAACTATCAACAACTATATTGTTGGTGCCATTTAAGGGGAAATAAAATATTATGACATCTTTGAGCGAGGATATACTAATATGAACAACTGTGCTCTACTTATTAAAACCTTATTCATAATTTAAGGTCTATGTAATGTCGATAAAAAACAGATTGCTTTATTCTTTTATTACAAAAATAAATATTGCATTTGCTTGCATTGTAACTGTTATTTTATCAATTTTTGGTGTTTACAATCATACATTACTCAAAGAAAGCATGATGGCTGATTTGGATGTTAAAGCTGAAAATATAGGTGGGAGATTATCAGAAAGTTTACTCGAACCTTTATGGAATCTAGATGAAGATGTATATCTAAAAATCATCAAATCTGAATTATCAACTAAAACTGTACCAGCTATTAAATTAATTTCTTCTTCGGATGAGCTAGTATCTAGTTTAAGTATAAATAACAAAGATGAAATTATAAATTTGAAAGATGATGATACTACAAAACTTCCCTATTATAGTTATGAAAAAGTAAAAAATCTTAAATACGATGTTTATGGAGAAGAAGAAAATCTTGGCAAAGTAATACTTTATGTATCAGATCATCATGTACAGCAACAACTTAAACTCTTACTATATCGTCAAGTAATACAAATTATCATTCTAGATGTAATTTTGGCTGTATTTCAAATAATAATACTGAATGTTGTCATTTCACAACCATTAAGTAAATTAAATAAAGCATTGTCTAATATTGCAGAACGAGGAGGAGATCTTAGAAGAAGACTTCAGGTAAACTCAAAAGACGAATTAGGTGTTATTGCGAAAACATTTAATCTATTTATTCATGGATTACAAGAGATTATAAAAAAAGCAAAAATGTGTTCAAGAGAGTTATATAAAATAGCTGAAGACTCTGCCACCAACACAACACAAATATATGAAGATATCGATAGAGAAAAACAAGAAATTTCTTCACTAGCAACAGCAGTAACTGAGATGTCCGCATCAGCTCGTTTAGTTGCAGAAAATGCTAAACGAGCATCCACATATACTAAAAACGCACATAGTGAATCTAGCAATGGCAAAAAAGTTGTTGATCTTACCATTCACAAAATCAATGATTTGGTAGTAAATGTTGAAGACACCGCTACTTTTATTGAAGAAATAACCAACAGAACCGACCAAATTGAATTTATTTTAGGCACAATACGCGAAATTTCCCAACAAACAAACTTACTAGCACTAAATGCTGCCATTGAGGCTGCTAGAGCTGGTGATGCTGGGCGAGGATTCTCTATTGTTGCAGATGAAGTTAGATCTTTATCTCTGAGAACAAATCAGGCTACTGAAGAAATACATGGAATGATCAAATCATTCAAGGATGACACACAAAAATCTATTGATGTTATGGAAAGCAGCCGCCAAAAAGCACAGTCCTGTGTAGAACAAGTAACTGAAGCTGGAGAATCACTGGAAAAAATATCAAGCTCTGTAGAGAAAATATTAGACATGTCAACTTACATAGCCAATGCTGCTGATGAGCAATATCATGTTTCATCTGAAATAGACCGTAATATCTCCAACATAAATGTTCTTATTAATAACACTCACAACATAACTAAAAATTCTGCCCAAGGTGCTGAGCGCGCTAAAATAACAGCACAAACACTCAAAGATTTAATGGATAACTTCAGAGTCTAACAATCTAGATCAAATTTCACACATTCCTCATACTCTATGTTAAACAGCTTAAAATATTGTATATCATGCTTTATTTTGATATAGTACGCCTAAGTTTCATTGAGAATATACTAAAAATAAGTTTCTTTTTGTAAACTTCGGATATCAACATTAATTGTATATGCAATTAAAATAGTAAAAAACTACCTTAGCATTAGATTAAGATTAAGTTTAAAGTTATCCGAAATAATAATTAAATAAATAAAAGAGGTTGTTGTGTCTGTAAGTAGTTTAAGTACAGAAAAAGAAAGTGTTATCTCTAATATCCTAGATGATGATGTTGTTGAAACTCTAATAGAACAAGAGTATGTTGCTGTTGATAAAGAACACGCAGCTATTCTTGCAGAAAACAAACCCATATTAGAAAATTTTGCCCGAGGCGAACATCTTTCCCATGGCGTTCCATATGATTTAGCAGGCAGTCTTGCTGAAGGTGAAACCAAAGAATTAACTATAACTGATGAAGATGGTATAGAACGTCAATATGTTGCTAAACAATTAGCATCCACCAATGCGGGACTTTTACCCTTTATTCTTGTTGGTAAAGACGATGACAATCCAAGAATAAAAGTTTCATTTAGAGGCACTGATCCTGGCTCCTATGCTAGCGTAGTAAGAGATTTAGAATCTTACGGTGCTGGCCATGAATCATTTAATAAAGATAAACATTTATTACTTGCCCAAGTTTTCGATGTCATTAAAGAAAGAGCTGACATCACTGGCCAAAAACAAAAAATAGAATTTTCAGGACATAGCTTAGGCGGTGCTGATGCACAAAATATGACCGCATCTTTTACAGAAGCTTATGCAAAACGTCTACAAGAACAGCGTGATGCTGAAAACTCAGGAATATCATCTCGGTTCAAACGCGCTGCAAAGAAACTATTCAGCTCTTGCCGTAAAAAAAGCAATTTACCATCAAATTCAGATGCCCTTGATCATATTGAATCGGTACAAATGCATGTTGCTAATTCTGCTGGTGTGAGTAAAAAAACTGCAAAAACATTTAAAAAATCTTTAGAAACCATCAATGATCCACTATATAGAGATGGTATTGATGTATCTATGAACTTCTTAATGGTCGAAGGTGATGGTGTTCAACAAACTGGACAAACTACTGTTGCTGCAGATATTCCTCCTGAACATGCAAACGTTAATGTTCTTAAGATAGATAAAGGGCACAGCATTAAGCATTCAAAATGGTGGAATCCGCTTATAGCAATTAATGGTCTTATTGGTACTGGTGGTGCACATACATCAAAACATTTTATTGGTCGTGAAGATGTACCCAGCGATCTATCTTACACACTTATGAATAACACTGAAAATCATGCTGCTGTAAAATCTGTATTAACTCATAAGTCATGGTTTGAGAATAGTTCTGTTGCCTATTGGATAAAAAGAGGTCTACACGGCATTATGAAACCTTTTTCTTCTTGCCTAAAATTACCCGAAGAAGTTAAAGACTTAATAGCGGACGATAAAGCTGTCGTTTTACCTAGCTCTGTTAGATTATCATTACAAGCAAAGAAAGGTAGATCTCGTACAACTGATGACTTAGATAGAAGCTTTGTTCTTGATCCTCAGATAAGAAGTGATTTTTTAAAACAGTATGGCCTGAGAGCAATACCTCCATTAGAAACCACTGCCAATAACTGTAAAGCTGATCTATCAGCTAGCTGCTATGCAGAAGCTCCTTCTAGGTTACGAGCAAGAGTTAACTGAAAACAAGTCTAAACGTATATTCCTGGGTTTCATCACCATGATGAACCCTAGGACTTAAAACATCACTGACATATATTATGTTGTACGACAGTCATGCTAAAGTACAAATAATGCAAATTATCTGTAAAAGCACATCCCTACTTCACTGAGATGATATCTGGTAATTTTTTGTTTAAAAACAAAGCGTTACAGCAATAGCTAATATAATTATTGGAAGCTAAAGCTAAACCCCAACCTTAAATTATCCAAATAAGCTCCCCAAGCCATTGCCCCAGTCATTCTAATAAGTTACAGCATTGAAAATGATAATACTTATAAAAGAAGTTTGGGTGAAAAATTGGACAAAGACAGTTGAAGATGAGCCTGACCTTCGCTCCATGTTTGACATAAAAAAAATAAAAATGGCCAAATAGTTAAAGGTACGGATGCAAACTCTGTAAAATATGAACTAATAAGCTCAAATACGTTGAATCATCGGTTGCGCAGCCAGGATGCAGCACCGATCTGGGTGAAAGATTACACAACTGTAGTTGATGATTTTATACCAGCTGCCTAGTCAGCACAGAGAGAAAAACGGCCAAATAGTTAAAGGGGTTGATGCAAACTATGTAGAATATGAGTTAATAAGACCAAATGCCTTGAAGCATCGGTTGCGCCGCCAAAAAGAAGCTGCTGCCTCAGGCCAAGACAGCATCATAGCGAATGAACACTTTAGAATATTTGATCTTGCTCATTGTTATCCTGATTTTATACCCTTAACACCAGCAGATGAAAGTCATCATGATGATATAGATACCCCCACCCCACCGAAAAAGCCTCGATGCGCCTAGCTTCACATTAAATATCAGAATCTACCCAAACCCACCTTAAATTAATTTGAGCAGCGATAATATACGGTTATCTCAGGTAAAACCCAATTGTACATATAACTATAATTATAATTATTACACAACATCTGTATCTTAGATGAGGCATGTAACTATATATCCTCCTATAATGTTAATATCAGTTAACGTTGAAACATATAGATATGAAACCTTCACTAGCACTTAATATAGGTCAAAGTCTAAATATAACACCTCAGCTTCAACAGGCTATAAAACTGCTGCAGCTATCATCCTTAGAGATTGAAAGCACTGTTCAGGAGATGCTTGATAGCAATACGATGCTAGAACCTGATAGTGATAGTGAAGTCCAAGAAAATAAGAATACAGATCATGACTTAGATGCCTTTTGGGATAAGCATGGTTGGTCCTCTCTATCTGGTAAGAAACCAAGCTATGACAACAATTTCAACTTATTAGAAAATTATTCCGAAGATCGGGTTGATCTACAATCACACCTAAGATGGCAACTCAATTTCTGTAAATGGTCAGACCAAAAGCTTGAAATAGCCAATGCTATAATATGTAATTTGAAAGAAGATGGCTACCTTGAGGCTAGTATTGAAGAAATATGTAATTTCCTTCCTGCACCAATTGCAGATGCTAGCCTAATAGCTGACACACTTTATGAAATACAACGCTTAGACCCTGTCGGTATTGGTGCTAGAACTCTTGAAGAGTGCTTACTTATCCAACTTGAAACTATGCCTAAATATACCCATTTACTAACAGAAGCTAGATTGACTATCAGCAATTACCTAAACATTCTTGCTCATAAAAATTACAAAAAATTAAAATCTAAACTACAGATAAATGATAAGCAATTACAAGAACTAATCGATCTATTATCTAAATTAAAACTAAAACCCGGACATCTTATTAATGAACAAAAATCTGAATATATAATACCTGATCTTTCAATTATCAAACATAATGGTTGTTGGGAGGTTGTTTTAAATAAAGAAATTAATACTAGGGTTAGAGTAAACCCTAGTTATGCAGCACTAGTAAAAAGATCAAACTCTAGTCGTGATAATGTCTTCCTGCAAGAACAATTACGTGAAGCTCGTTGGTTCCTAAAAAGCTTACATAACCGAAACGATACCATATTAAAAGTTGCTAAATCTATTATTAAAAAACAAAATAAATTTTTAACTAATGGTCCAGATAGCATAGTTCCTTTGATTCTTAGCGATATAGCTTTAGATACCTCATTGCATGAATCAACGGTATCAAGAGTAACTACGAATAAATATATTCACACTCCTCAAGGAATGTTTGAATTAAAATATTTCTTCTCATCACATGTGAATACGGTAGATGGTGCTGAATGTTCTTCTACTGCTATCCGTGCTATGATAAAAAAACTTATCTATGATGAGAACAGAACGAAACCTCTTAGTGATCAGGCAATTTCTGAAACGTTAATGGGTAAACAACATATTAAGATAGCACGTAGAACTGTGGCTAAATATCGAGAAATGCTTGGAATACCGCCTTCAAATTTGCGCAAAATCATACAAAAATCTTAAGGAGATTTACTATGCAGCTGGACATCACAGGTCATCATGTTGACCTTAGTAAAGGCTTAAAAGAAAAAGTAGAAAAAAGTGTTAAGAAATTAGAAGAACATTTTAATCATATTTCCTATATCCATGTAACGTTAAATGTTGACAATAAAACTCATAAAGCTGAAGCTAAAGTCAATCTAGATCACCATACTACTCCTATTTTTGCTGAATCCAGTAACGCTGACATGTACAAATCTATTGACGACATGGTTAACAAACTAAATAAACAAATTATAAAGCATAAAGAAAAACTACAACAACGTGGGCACAATGAAAGCCTGGGATAATATCTATATGCTCTAACAAAAATATGATTACGATAAAATTTATCCCCCTGTATCTTTAATGGCATTATCTCCCCTGAAGAAGGACTGGAAATGCCAAAAAATACTACTGTTCTAGCTAAAGCAACTGCATTGCATGCAGAAGTTGCTGTTCATATCGAATCTGGAATAACACAACTGAATAACTTAAAATTAGAGTTAAATGTATCTAGGGAACGCATATCAAGACTTGAAGAAAGCCTTGATTCCTCTCAAGATGAATCTGCACTTGTAAGTATAGAAGCCAATACAACATTGGTTATAAAACGTAATAAAACTATAAACAAAGAACTTGAATCATATAATAAAAAATTATCAAACTTCTACCTTAAAGCTATCAAGGCTCAAGAAAATATCTCCACCTTGTTAGACAAAGAAGATGATATTGAGCTGCGTAATGCTTCGGATCTCAGTCAAGAAATTACTGCTAATATTGATGCACATAAAATATATCTAGACCATGTAATTAGTCACCTTAATGATTTTCAAATTCAAATAGAATCATTTACAACTTCACTAACCCAAAAACAATTTCCTAATAAACTGAAAAAAATAAATGTAAACTTATTAAAGATCCATGGGACTATTCATGGTGCTTTCACTGCTGTAGGCGCATTACCTGAAATTGTTGAAAGAGAAAAAGATAATATTTTAGAATTAAGAGCAACATTACTAGAGATTGATAGCATAGTCAGCTCTAGCTCAATGATGCCTCTCTTATTTCAACATATAGGATCACAATCAAATACACCAGATATTATCGTTGATGATGTTTCACTTAATGTTGGCAACTCTAGTACTAACACTATAACTACGCACTAGTGGCATTATTGTTAATTTCTGTGTTCTTTAGCATGAATAGTAGAAATACTGAAATAAGAGCTAATGTCCCAATGGTAATACCAAATGATGAAGCATCGTTTACAGGATAATAAACAATATAGCTTCCTATAATAGCTGCAAAGCTATATTGTATAACACCATATGTAGCTGCAGCATATCCAGCTCGTTTACCAAAGGGTAACATTGCCAGTGCTATAGCTGGCCCAAAAATAAATCCTGCCCCAAAGGTGACAATACACATCGGTGCCATAAACACCGATGTACTTAGTTCATGTATCTTTGAATAATAAAGCATTACCCAAGATCCAATAGCTATAATACTCATACCCAAGCGTAATATATTTAAGTTAGATAATAACTTTTGAAATATTGTACAAAAAATTGTAGCAACAATAAATGTCATGGCATTAATTGCAAAATAATAACCGAAATTTGAAACTGAAACATTCAAGTTGCTTATCAATAAAATTGGCGATATTGAAAAAAAATCGAATAAACAACTCATTCCAATAGTAGCTGCATATGCGTATATTAAAAATCCATTGTTAGATATAAACAACATTTGGCTTTCACACCAATTTTTCATATTTACAGGTAATCTATCTTCTTTAGATAGAGTTTCATCTAAGAACTTAGCTACAATAGGTATTTCAATCATACCAAATATTACTAAAAACAAAAATGTTGCCTGCCAACGATGTGTACTAATGTATAAATATGCACCCAATTTGGGAGCAATTAGTGGAGCCAGACTATTAATACCATTTAATATACTATATGCAAAAGCTGATTTACTAGAATGCACACTGTCTCTGATAATAGCATTACCAACAACCAAACACCCACTAGCAGATATAGCCTGAATTCCTCGAGCTGCTAATAGAAACCAAGCTGATGTTGCCAAAGCACACAATAATGAAGCCAAAGTATAAAGGCCGATGCTACTTAGCATTATTTTTTTACGACCATAAGCATCGCTTAATGGACCCATCAACCACTGGCCCAGCCCCATACCGACCATAAAGATACTTAGAGTCCACTGAATAATAAGCACTGATGTATTTAACGCCTTTGGCATAAAAGGTACACATGGAATATAGATATCCATTGCAAGGCCACATGTCATCATCAATGGAGCTAAAATAGCAATCACAACTTTAATGCTTTTAGATTTCATCTAATCCTCAAAATTCATGAAATTATTTAATCAAAAACATGGGAGTAGTCAAGACAGGAAAGTACTGGCCTTCATTTTGATAACACAAAGGCCTTAATAAAAACATATTAGCTTGATAGGTGCGGAAGATTAGCAACTCCAAATATCTGAAATGGTGTATATAAGTTTGGACTTGATAGTCTTGCAAGCAATTCGCTGGCTATTGAATCAGATGAACGACTTTCTATATTAAATGAATATGAGTACTTATCTTTAGGGGAAAAATAAACCCACTTAGAAAATGATGTCTTCCCTACAGAGGCAATTAATTTGCGCAGTCTACTCACGAAATAGTAACTTGTATTAGATGTTGGTAAAAAAGAGTACTTTTGTAGATAGTTTTCATCTATTTTATTTAAATCATCAATTGAGTGTGCGAACAGTGTTGTATATCTTAGAGTCCTGGTTATATTGAAATATCCAGCATAACCATTAATTATGTCATATATTTTCTCTAAGTCTTCTTCTTGCTTATGAGCTAACTCCGAGCTCTTCAATATAGATACAACATTTGTTTTGAAAAATGAGTCTACGTTTTCATAGAGTAAAACTGTTTTAATTTTACCTCTAAAACTATGAGATTTTAATTTGCTTTGTAAAAGTTTAACATCAGCACCACAAACTATTGATACTAAATCACTATTACAATTATTCAAGATTCTATACGCAACAAAATCGATTCCTGGAGAATTCGTTGCATTTATTACCGTGGACTCGATACCTGGATAATTATATTGCAACATTCTCGATATTGATTTTGCAACATCTAGCATTGAAGAGTTGTCTATGGGGCCATCTATTATCAGAACCTGTGGACCATTATATAAGGTTTGATCCCATAATTTGTGTTCTGTTTGGCATTTTGAAATAACTTGCTGAACCATCGGCATTAACATAATTTTTTAGCCATCCCTTGCTTTAATTCTATACATCGAGGCATAGCTTAAGTTATACGACTCAACGTGTCAACAGGTTCACACTGTTTTTCACTGTTTTTTTCAACATTTTTTCAAAAATAGACATACTGCCTCGCCTATCTATGCATCTTAACTTCAACGCGACGATTTTTTGCTCGACCATGTGAACTATCATTTCTAGAGTTAGCACCTTGTTCTCCATGGATTTTTAAACGAATGATTTTTTCAGAAATTCCATTCTGAATTAAGTAATCACGAACAGACTCGACTCGATAACTAGCCAATTGGTGGTTAGCTCTAAAACTACCCACACTGTCTGTATATCCAGATATTTCTAATCTATGTACATCAGGATCTTTTGCATAATTAATTAAATGATCTAACATTTTCAACATATCATTACTTATTCGGGAGCTTGCTGTGTCAAAAAGTATATTAGTAACCCTAAGTTCTTCATAACTATACGGTAACAAGCTACCAAGACAATATGTATATTGATTGTAACCTTCAATAAAATTTACTGGGCTAATTTGAACGCTAATACCTTGGGTTCTATCACTATTATGCCTATGGCTGATTACAGGCATCATACCAACCTTTAAAGAATCTAATATCTTCCTAGCATCTCTTGGCGAAAACTCTACTGGCCTACGATGTTCGCCAAAATAGAAAGTCCATCCTTTTGTATGTCGCTTATCATCCATCCACGGAGGACTAATAAAACTTATTACTGCTGGTAATTGTGGAATCGAGCGTAAGGACCAGATATCTAAATCAGCTGTTTCTGGCAGCCCTGCAAGCTTTGAGAAAACTAGCTTACCATAGCCTGTAATTTCATGATCCATTTTACACTCAAAAATTGAGCTTTTTACATTCCAATGTGAATCCTCATAGCTAGCACCCAGTACGTATTCACTAGCATAAGCTTGCCCTGATAACCCCAAGATTATCAATAAAATCACATTGATGGTTTTAATAGAAGCTCTACTCATACCTTTTCCCTGCCTGATAGTGATATAGTATCCATATTCATTGGTTCGACAATTACTATTTCGGCAAGAAGGACATATTCTTGAGCAGTATTACAATTACCAGACCTATAGATGGTCATTGCCACCTGCGCGAGAATGGGGCGATGAAACGTACGTTAGTCGACTCCTCAAACAACTTCAGCCACGTTGTTGCCATGCCAAATTTACATATACCAACAACTTCAGCAAAATTACTATATGAGTATAAAAGTCAGATAGACTCTCAACTTAATTTGCTTGGTTCAAATTTAAAAATATTGTATACGCTATATGCTAGCACTCAGCTAAATACACAAGAAATTTCTTCCTGTAAAGATGATTTATTTGCTATAAAACTATATCCGCAAAATGTTACCACTAATGCACAAGCTGGAATTAGCAACCTTGATGATATATACCCATTACTCGAAATGATTGAGGAATCAGGTATACCTTTGCTACTCCATGGAGAAACCAACGATCCCAATGTCGATATATTCGACAGAGAGCTAATATTTATTGATAAATATCTTAATAATTGGCTTCATAGATTCCCTCAACTAAAAGTTGTTCTTGAACACATTAGCACTACTGCCGCGGTTGAATTTATTACCACTAGCACTAGCAACCTATTAGCCGCTAGTGTGACTCCACATCATTTACATGCAAATAGAAATTCCTTATTAGCCAATGGCCTTAAACCTGATTATTACTGTCTGCCTATCCTCAAAGCCAAGGCTTGCCAGGAAGCTCTTATTGAAGCTGTAACATCAGGTGATAATCGATTTTACCTAGGCACTGATAGTGCGCCTCATAGCCAACAACAAAAATATTCCAGTTGTGGCTGCGCAGGAATCTACAACTCTTTGCATGCAATTGAGCTATATACTGAAATATTTGCAGAACAAAATGCCCTAGATAAGCTTAATGACTTCGCATCAACTAACTTTGCTAAATTTCACAATATTGAAAGCAGTAATGAAACTATTACCCTAGAGCAAAGTCCATGGATATGCCCAACGTCATTACCATACAAAATTAATGAATTTATCACCCCCTTCAAAGCCGGAGAAAAAATATCATGGAAAGTAATAACTTAACAGCAAAAAGATTCCGTGGTTTTTTACCAGTTGTCGTTGATGTTGAAACCACAGGTGTCGACCCAAGAAAAAACGCTATCCTTGAGTTTGCGATGTATCCTATTACCGTTAACTCTGAAAAAACAGCTTGTTTTGGCGAGGGTTGCCATTATCATGTTGACCCATTTGAGGGCGCTGTCATTGATAGGGAAAGCATGGAGTTTCATAAAATAGATCCTAACCATCCCTTTCGATTTGCTAAATCTGAGAAGGAAGCTTTAACCAAGGCATTTGAGTTTATTTCTAAAATTCAAAAAGAACAAAGATGTAATCGATGTGTCTTAGTTGCTCACAATTCTTGGTTCGATTTACATTTTATTCAGGAAGCGGCAAAGAGAAGCAAAATATCCAACCCTTTTCATCTATTTACTAGCTTTGATACAGCAACTTTATCTGCAGCTATGTTTGGTAAAACAGTACTTGCCCAAGCAGCAAAGACTGCAAAAATACATTTTGATTTAGGAGAAAGTCATTCAGCATTATATGATACTAAAAAAACTGCAGAGCTATTCTGTCACATTATCAACCAGTTACCGTGGCCTGCAAATTTGAAATGATTGCATCTGTAATATTTAAAACAGAATTACTCATTATAACTAACGTATCTCCTTGGCGTAATGTATTTGCTAAATCACCCTCAAGTTGATCTTTTTCACTAAGGCTGAAAACACCTCCGTGTTTATTAAGCTTTAACCAACAATCATCAATTGGCCAGGATATATTTCCATCGTGCAAAAAAAACACCTCATCAGCATCAGCTAAAGCATCCACAAACTCATGTTCTTGTACACCTAAAACCATTGTATTAGAGGAAAAATTTAAGACAATTATTACTCTATCTGTATTAGGCTCTTGTTTAAAAGCTACAATGTTGGCATTAATTGCACTAGGATGATGAGCAAAATCATCGTAAATTTTAATCCCTAATTGGCAGTATTTTAGCTCTTGGCGGCGCTTAACCCCTTGAAACGACTCTAGTGCTTGAGTAATGACAGACCCTGTAACACCTACAGCCTCAGCCACAGCATAAGCTGCACTAGCATTATGTTGATAATGCATCCCTATTTGCTGAATTTTGAATTTTGTGCAAGTGAATTTTTTAGATTTTGACCAGAGCCCCATATCAATAACTTTACTTATATTTTTATTATGCTCAGGGAATATCACAAAAGAGCTTGGCTTAACACTGCGAATCAGATAATGAAACTGCAGTAAAATTGCATCTAAATCTCTATAAATATCTGCATGATCAAATTCTATATTGTTAATCAATAAAAAGTCTGGGTAGTAATGCAAAAATTTTGGTCTTTTATCAAAAAAGGCAGTGTCATACTCATCTGCTTCTATAACAAAATATTTTCCACCACCTAATCTTGCTGATACAGGGAAATTATTTGGAGCTCCTCCTATTAAAAACCCTGGCTTATAACCTGAGCACTCCAATATCCATGCAATCATACTGGCAGTACTAGTTTTGCCATGTGTTCCAGCAACAGCAATCACTGTTTTATTTTTCAAAATATACTTATGTAAAAAATCTGCGCCTGAGGTGTAATCGATATTCATCTCTATAAGATGCTCAATAATAGGCATACCACGTCGCATCACATTACCGACGATAACAAGACTAGTATCTGCAGGAATATGTTTAACATCATATCCTACTTCAAAATCAATATTATTATTTTGCAATAAATCTAACATTGGCGGCTTAACGAGCTTATCTTGCCCACTAACGCTAAACCCTGCTTCTTTAGCAAGCAAAGCAATACTTGCCATTAAAGTACCACCGATACCTAATATATGAACTATACCTTTAAGACCCATCTTATTACTATATCCGAAAAATATTGAGTTCCAATACCAAAAGCCAATGTTATTAAACTTGCCAACCAGTATTCCACGCTTAAAGCAAAGCTGAAAATACGCATATTGACTATAAAGCTCCAAATCATCGTCACCAGGAATAAAACTTCTGCAAATAACAAAGACTTAGACGCTAAAAATGATAATGACATCAACGTTGTCATGAAAAAGAATATGAGTATGGTTACACCAAAGATAGCAATAGCACTTTGTACAAATCTTACGTTCATCCCTCTTAGGGTCAGAAGTAAATATAATCCTAAAGTTTTAGTACCAACATCAATAATGGCATATTGTATCTTACTCCAAACCCCAGACAGAGATAGTAGAAAAACTTGTTTGTGTTGAGCAAGTTCAGCAGATACGACAGTTTGGCTTAATTTAGCCTCAATAGCATACAAAATTCCGATATTAGAAATGATAGTTACTAGTAAAATAATGAGTAAGCTATATACTGCACACGGCAAGTCTTGCGGCTTACCTTCCAGCTTACACAGCCTAATAAGATTCCTAACTAAAGACATTAAATTAAAACTCTGTAAATTATGAACTGTAAAATTATAGCATAGTTGGTTTCCATTGTTACTTATTTATCTATCTAAGTATTAGATATGTTGACTTCTTTAGTCTATGCCAATAACCTAGCCTAGAAACACAGCTACAGAATTAGGAGACGTCATGAAGAATGCTTTTTATGCTCAATCAGGTGGTGTTACTGCCGTTATCAACACTACAGCATGTGGTGTCCTTGAAACAGCACGGAAACACGGTGTAAAAGTATTTGCCGGTAAAAATGGCATCCTAGGTGCTCTGAATGAAGAGTTAATTGATACCAGCTTATTATCTGATACCCAGGTAGCAGGATTAAGGCAAACTCCTGGTGGAGCATTCGGCTCTTGTCGTTTCAAACTAAAAGATATTAATATTAATCGCCGAGAGTATGAACGACTCATTGCAGTTTTCAAGGCACATAATATTGGTTACTTTTTCTATAACGGTGGTGGTGACTCTCAAGATACCACTAACAAAATTTCTATTATCAGTAAGGAATTAGGCTATCCTCTACAATGTATTGGGATCCCAAAAACTATAGATAACGACTTACCATTAACAGATAACTGTCCGGGTTTTGGCTCTGTTGCAAAATATGTTGCGATATCAATTTTAGAAGCTAGCTTAGATGTAGCCTCTATGGCAGAAACTTCTACCAAAGTATTTATACTTGAGGTAATGGGTCGACATGCTGGATGGATTGCTGCAGCTGGTGCTCTAGCAAAAACTCATGAAAATGCACCTCCTCATATCATATTGTTCCCTGAAGTAATGTTTGATGAGGAGAAATTTTTATCTAAAATTAAACAATCTGTTAATACTAATGGGTACTGCACAATAGTCGCATCCGAGGGCATTAAATATGCAACAGGTAAGTTCTTAGCTGACTCAGGTATCAAAGATGCTTTTGGCCACGCACAACTTGGTGGAGTAGCTCCAACTTTAGCTAAACTAATTAAAAATAAGCTGGGATATAAATACCATTGGGCTGTATCAGACTATCTACAACGTTCAGCACGCCACATCAGCTCTAAAGTTGATGTTGAACAAGCATATGCACTAGGAACCAAAGCTGTAGAATTTGCTCTAGAAGGTAAAACTGGCATTTTACCAGTTATTGTAAGGCTTAGTAACAATCCATACATATGGGATATTAGTGAAGCTCAGCTAAGCGATGTTGCTAATGTTGAGAAAAAAATGCCAAGCAATTATATCGATGCATCAGGAATGATGATAACGGAAGAATGCCGGACTTACCTTGAACCGCTAATACAGGGAGAAGACTATCCTACCTATAAAAATGGCATTCCAGACTATAGCATTCTTGAAAATCCTATAATTGAAAAATTATTGCCAAAATTTATATAAGCGCTCTAGAAAAGTAAAGAAATTTCTAACTGACTGCTCTTAGCTATATTTTTCTTGCTTTTTTTCATATCCTGGGGCTCTAAAGCCTCAGGTGCTTCCTGTAATAAGCTTGCTTTATGTATTCCAAAGCACTCAAGAACAGCATAGATTTGAGTTAAGCTTTCATATGCAACAGGCTCATTCATCCTATTTACTACTGGTATTAATTCTTTCCCATGCCTCAAGTTCACATGAAATACGTTACTTTCTATGTTTGAAATAGTTACTTCAAATATTGCACCAATCGTTTTAAGCTCTAATAAACGCCTCGTTAGCATATCCATCCTAATTAACCTTTACACATGATGATCATTATCATCTTAGGTTTATGATATATGGTTAAGGGTAATAGTGTTAATGAAAAAAACTTATTTAAACATGCTGTCTCATGGCAGTATAATCGCCATAAAAACCTTTTCATGGAAATTGGAGAAACCGTAAGGATATGCACTGCGAAGGCATCTGTTCGAAATATTTGCGCTAATATAGCGAATAAATCAAAGGTATGCATGAAATAAAAACATATGCTGCATTGTATATAATTATTACTAATATACCCTAAATAATTTTATTTATTTTGGGTTATATACTTATCAAGGGCATTGGCAAAACTGAATTTATCTTTATTATTCAAGCTTGCAGGCCCTCCAACTATTTGACCAGAATTTCTTAGCTCCTCCATTAAGTCCCTGGTTGCTAATCTAGAGCTTATATTTGTCTCGCTATAAAACTGTCCTCTGGGATTTAATGCAAACGCGCCAGCCTTCACTACTAGGTATGCCAAGGGTATATCAGCAGTTATTACTAAATCTTGTTTTTGTAAATTATCTACTATATAGCTATCTGCAACATCCATCCCTTTAGATACCAATACAAAACTCATGTGAGATGACTTAGGAATGATTTGATATTGGTTGGCTACAAATATTGTTTTGATTTTTGCTCTATCTGCTGCTTTATATATGATGTCTTTTATAATTTTAGGACAAGCATCACTATCTACCCATATCTTAAAACTGCTCAAGAATTTCTCCAATATATCCCTGCAAAACGAACAAGGGGCAGTTAAAACCACCCCTGATGTTCAAATTATCATTGCTAATAATTTATTCTGGCTGTTTTTCTTCTTGTGGTTTTTCAATAAGGGCTTTTAAGCTTAAACGCACACGCCCCTGATTATCAACCTCAATTACTTTAACATCAATCTTCTGGCCTTCAGAAAGCTCATCTGTCACAGTTTTAACTCGTTTATGAGATATCTCTGATATATGTAATAAGCCATCTTTTCCTGGAAGTATGTTAACAAAAGCACCAAAATCAACAATTTTACTTACTTTACCGCTATATATTTTATTAACTTCAACATCTGCAGTTAAAAGCTCAATTTTCCTTTTAATTTCTTCTAGATCTTCTAAGTTATCTGCAGCCAACTTAACAGTACCATCATCTTCAATAGACACAGTTGCTGTTGTATTTTCAGTTAATTCCCTGATAGTTGATCCGCCTTTACCGATAACATCTTTGATTTTATCTTGTGCTACTTTCATAGTATCCAATCGTGGAGCATGCTCAGATATGGTGCCTGACGTACTAAGGTGTGCATTCATAATTCCAAGAATATGAATTCTACCTTCTTTAGCTTGATCAAGAGCCTTATCCATAATTTCTTCAGTAATGCCTGCAACTTTAATATCCATTTGCAATGCAGTAATACCTTCACTAGTACCAGCTACTTTAAAGTCCATATCTCCCAAATGATCTTCATCAGCTAAGATATCAGATATGACTGCAAAATCATTGCCATCTTTAATAAGACCCATTGCAATACCTGCTACAGGTGCTTTCAAAGGCACGCCTGCGTGCATTAAAGCTAAGCTTGAACCACAAACAGAAGCCATAGAGCTTGAACCATTAGATTCTGTAATTTCTGATACAACTCTAATCACATAAGGGAACTCACCAGCTTTAGGTAGTACCGCACTTATGCCGCGTCTTGCTAAGCGACCATGACCAATCTCACGACGTTTTGGACTACCCATCATACCAGTTTCATTTACACAGTATGGAGGGAAGTTATAATGCAACATGAACCTATCTTTATCTTCGCCAAAAGCTCCGTCTAAGATTTGCGCATCTCTATCTGTACCCAAAGTAACAGTAACCAATGCCTGCGTTTCACCACGTGTAAATAGCGCTGTACCGTGTACTCTTGGTAAAATATTAGTATCAACAGAAATTTTTCTAATTTCATTCAAAGAACGACCATCAATTCTTGGCTCTTGTCTGATAATTTTGCCACGAACAATGTCATATTCTAAATCATGAATAGCTTTACTTAATTCGCTTTCACTGCATTTTGGTTCTTCACCCTCTTCAACAGACAAATATTCTGTCTCAGCTTGTTCTTTTAGAGTTTTCAATTGCTGCTGACGCTCCAACTTATCTACAATTGCATAAGCTGCTGTAATTTTATCAGTGTAAGCACTACTCAAAGATTTATTAAGCTCAGTGTTATCTTCAGGTCCAACCCAATTCCAAACTTCTTTACCAGCTTCAGATTTCAATTCTTCAATTAAGCTGATAACCGGTTGGATGCTATGATGACCGAACATTACAGCACCAAGCATTATATTTTCAGATAATTCTTTGGCTTCAGATTCAACCATTAGAACAGAAGTCTTTGTACCAGCAACAACCAATTCAAGTAAAGAATCTTCCATTTCAGTCTTAGAAGGATTAAGTAAATATATCCCATCTTTATAACCAACTCTTGCAGCACTCATAATTGATTCATGAGGTATACCAGATATTGCTAATGCAGCAGATGCACCAATCATTGCAACTATATCTGGGTCTACTTCAGTGTTGATTGAGATTACAGTAGCTGTAATATGAACTTCACAAGTGAAGTTTTTGTCAAACAATGGTCTTATTGGTCTATCAATTAGACGTGCGATCAGTGTTTCACGCTCTGAAGGTCTAGCTTCACGCTTGAAAAAACCACCTGGTATCTTGCCATTAGCATATGCTTTTTCTTGGTAATCTACTCTTAAAGGGAAAAAAGGGCGTACCTGGTTATCATGTTTCCCTACAGCAGTAACAAGGACACTAGTCCCATCCAGGTCAACTACAACAGCACCACACGCCTGCCTTGCAATCCTACCAGTTTCAATTGTTAATGTATGTTGGCCATACTGAGTCGATTTTTTTATATACAAAACTCTATTCCCTTTAATGAAAAAATATTACTTACGGATCCCGAGAGCATCAATTATTTTTGCATAACGAGCCACACTTTTACCTTTCAAGTAATCAAGTAACTTGCGTCTGCTAGTAACCATATGAATAAGACCTCTACGTGAATGTAGATCTTTCTTATTTATCTTTAGGTGACCAGTCAACTTGCCAATATTTTTAGTTAAGATGGCTATCTGAGATTCTGATGAGCCTGTATCTTGCTCATTTTTACCATAAGTCTTTATTAAATCTAATTTTTCTGCGGCATTAAGAGCCATAATCATCTCTCTATATTTAGGTTTCAAACAAAATTTTAAGTAAACGTTGCTAGATTGTAACACGATTTTAGAGCTGTAACTATTGGGAGATGCAAATTACCTACACTATTATGTCATCAAATTTGCTTGTTTTATTATGAGAAGAAGAGGTGCATATACTATATATTCGATGTACTAATTGACATTAAGCGTTTTGATACAACTTGGCCACTAGAAGTATCAGCTATAGTTCCAATTCCTAAAAATCCTAAGCTTTGATGCCAAAAACTTAGGCTATCAATATTATTTTTGTTTATTAAGCTAGGAAGAAATAATTTCTGCCCTTTGAGTAATATACTAGCATGCTCATCACTTAGGTGAATGTCATGCTGATTTTGGACAAGAGAAGATACTTCCTGCAAAATATCATTATGATTATCATTTGCAGCCAGAGATATTATTTCATCGATGGTATGGGTTCTTTTGATATCAAACTCACCAGTCTTAACTCGTCGTAAGGCAGTAACGCAGGCACCACACCCAAGAGTTTTTCCAATATCTTCAACCAAAGATCGAATATATGTACCTTTGCTGCAATGAACTAATAGTGTTATTTCACCTGACTCTTTATAATCTTGTAATTCCAGTTCATATATATGTATAGATCGTGCTTCTCTTTCAATAACAATGCCTTCTCTGGCTAGTTTATAAAGAGGTACTCCATTATGTTTTAAAGCTGAAAACATTGAAGGAACTTGTTTTATATTGCCTCTAAAATTTTCTAAAGCACTAAGAATTGTATTCTTGGTTATTGAATTTGGACATTCTTCATCTTGCAATATCTTGCCATCAGTATCTCCGGTATCAGTAACCAATCCTAACTTTGCTTTAGCAATGTAGACTTTATTAGCATCTAATAACAATTGTGAAAATTTTGTTGCTTGGCCAAAACAAATAGGTAAAACCCCTGTTGCAAGAGGATCTAAGCTACCGGTATGCCCAGCTTTCTCTGCATTAAAGATTTTTCTAACTTTTTGTAAAGCTGAATTTGAAGTAATGCCTATAGGTTTATCAAGCAAAACCACACCATCTAGTTTTATTTTATGTTGCTTCACTCTAGATACCAGCAGGATACAAGGAATCTATCATATTACGTACACCAGAACTCTTTTCATGTTTTTCATCGTAAATGAATTTAAGTTTTGGCACACGTCTCAAGGTTGAGTCTTTAGCTAATTCACTGCGCAAAAATCCAGCAGCAGCATCAAGCCCCTTTAAAGTACCATCAACATTTTTAACATTTTTATCAACCGGGGAGAAAAATATTCTTGCACGACTAAGATCTGGAGATACAGTCACCTTATTGATAACTAACATACCGATTCTTGGATCATTACATTTATGTATTATCAACTCAGAAATCTTACGATTTAGAGATTGATTAATTTTATCTAATCTTGAAAACTGATCACTTGCCACTTCTAAACACCTGATTTTTTATTATTATAATACTACATCTACGCGTATACGTTCTGACACTTCTATTTGATCGCCAGGTTTAATATCGTTATATTGCTTAATACCGATACCACATTCAACCCCGCTTTTCACGTCATCAACACCATCTTTAAATCTACGCAATGACTCAAGTTCACCCTGATATATAACGACACTTTCACGTAATATTCTGATTGGGCTGCCTTTTCTTATAGTACCTTCTTCTACTATACAACCTGCAATCGCACCCATTTTTGATGACTTAAATACATCGCGTACAAAAGCAAGACCAATAATCTTGTCCTCGTACTTAGGACCAATTTTTCCTGATAGAATCTGTTTCACACCATCAATAATGTCGTAAATAATACTATAATAATGGAATGTTGCACCTTCTTCTTGTGCTAACTTACGTGCAGTAGCATCTGCTCGTACATTAAAACCAATAAGTAAAGCATCTGAAGCTAAGGAGAGGCGAACGTCTGATTCATTAAAACCACCAACGCCACTACTAATAACTTTTATTTTGAATTCAGCGGTAGAAAGTTCTTCAAGAGTTTCCTTTAAAACCTCAACTGAGCCCTGAACATCAGCTTTAACTAATAAATTAAATTGTTTAACCTCATCAGTACTTTCTTGCATTCTAGTCATAAACCCATCAAGTTGTCCTGTTCTTTGTCGTGACAACTTGCTCAGTCTAAGTTCATTTCCTCTATATTGAGATAACTCTCTAGCAACTTTATCATCATTAACGACTTGAAATACGTCACCTGCAGAGGATGGACATGCAAGCCCTGTAACTTCAATAGGTATTGATGGACCAGCTACTTGTAATTCATTACCACTCTCATCAAGCATTTGACGAACTCGACCATATGTAACACCGGCAATAATAACATCACCTTTACTAACTGTTCCTGACTGTACAAGAACTGTTGATACCGGACCCTTACCTTTATCAAGACGAGATTCCAGCACAATACCTTTTGCATAACCTGTATTATGAGCCTTAAGTTCCAAGACCTCTGCTAATAAGCGAACAGTTTCAAGTAGCTCTGGAATTCCTGTGCCTTCTTTTGCAGAAATGTGGCAAAAAATAGTATCTCCACCCCATGACTCAGGCATTAGACCAAGCTGTGCTAACTCACTAGTAACCCGCTCAGTATCAGCATCTGGTTTATCAATTTTATTGATTGCAATAACAATAGGTGCATTGGCTGCTTGTGCATGCTGAATAGCTTCTTTAGTTTGTGGCATTACACCATCATCCGCAGCAACAACCAAAATCACTATATCTGTACAATTTGCCCCTCTAGCTCGCATCGCAGTAAAAGCTGAGTGCCCAGGTGTATCTAAAAATGTCATATAGCCCTGTGAAGTTTTTGCACGATATGCGGCCATATGCTGAGTTATTCCCCCGCTCTCTTTTCCTGCAACATTAGCATTTCTGATATAATCAAGGAGTGTTGTTTTTCCATGATCAACATGCCCCATGACAGTTATAACAGGATCTCTAGCTGAAGCTTCACCTTCATGAAGGTATTCTGCGGTATCTTCTATAGATTTAGTGCTTCCAATTACAGCTTTATGTCCTAACTCTTCTACAACTAAAACAGCCGTATCTTGCTCAACAGGTTCATTAATATTCGCCATCACCCCTAACCCCATTAGAGCCTTGATAACAACTGCTGCTTTTAATGACATTGCTTTAGCTATTTCCGCAACACTCATACCGTCTGTTACTTCAATATCATAAGTCATAGCTTCTATAGGTTTAGAGAAAGCATGTGGATTTACTTTATTATGTGAGCCTCTACGTCGTCTATTTTTTCCAGACTTTGTAGCACCTTCTTCCTCATACTCTTCGGTTAAAGCTTGAGTTACTTGTTTTTTCCAATTACCGGTCTTCTTAGCATCTTTGGAAGATGTTTTGCCTTTCTTTTTCTTGCGTGCATTTTCTTCAGAATCTTCACCCTCAGCATTTGAGTGTGATTTCTTTTTCTTTGATGCAGCGTTATCATTAGCTGTTTTATCATTAGCAGCTTTATCATTAGCTGGTTTATCATTAGCTGGTTTATCATCAGCTGGTTTATCATTAGCTTTTTTATTAACATCTGGTTGCGGCACAACTTGTGGAATAGTTATCTCATCAGATTTTTCTTTATCACTAACAGTTTCGGTTACTTCAACTACTGACCCAGCAACGTCCTCGACAACACCGATGTTAGTCTCTTCTGGCTCTTGTTCTGCCATAACAGTATCTTGATTAACATCATCATTTTCTTCGAGTAATAATTTTTTAGCTTCCTCTGGAGTCTTTTTAACATAGATTTTTCTTTTTTTCCTAACAACATTAACTGTAGCGTTCTTTCCAGAGGCACGCTTAACTTTTATCGTGCTTACAGTTTTTCTCTTCAAAGATATTTTCTTTGGTGCGTTATTTTCATTATCTTTATTTAAATCTTCTTCCTGCATAGCTAACAACTTCTTTACTTGAGTCTCCGACAATACATCAGACGACGAATTAACATTAATACCTATATTAGATAACTGATGAATCAACTTTTCTTGAGAAACATCCCCTATTTTCTTGGCCAGTTCTTCTACAGTTACTTCACTTGTGCTCATGATATAGCCCAGTCCTGATTATTATCCTATATTACTAGTTTCATTTGAAAACCAGTGTGCTCTTGCTGACATAATTATATCAGCAGCTTTCTTTTCATCAAGGCCATCGATTATTTCCACTAAATCATCAACCGCTAACTCTGCTAGTTCATCTCTAGTTACTATTTTATTTTCCGTTAAAATAGCAGCCATTTGCTCATCAACGCCATCTACAACATCAACGCCTTTATTGCCATCTGATGCTTCTTCAATATTTTCTTTAGCTTTAGCTTCTTCTAAGACTAGCTCTTTCGCTCTACTTCTTAGCATTTTCACAATATCTTCATCAAATTCTTCTATTTCTAGCATTTCCTGAATTGGTACAAAAGCTATCTCTTCTAGGCTAGAAAAACCCTCTCTTACTAGAATTTCTGCAACCTCACTTTCAACATCCAATTTATCAGTTAAAAGCTGTAGTACTTCCTCTGATTCTTCATCACCTTTAGCTTGTGCCTCTGAATCAGCAACAACATTCAGTTCCCATCCTGTTAATTTACTCGCTAAACGAACATTTTGTCCGTTGCGACCAATTGCTTGAGATAGATACTCATCCATTACGGCTATATCCATTGTTTTAGCTTCATCATCCACAGTTATGGATGTTAATTCTGCTGGTGCAATGGCATTCATAACATATTGTGCAGGGTCTTCATCCCAAAGAATAATATCAATACGTTCACCACTAAGCTCATTTGAAATGGATTGTACCCTTGCGCCTCGCATACCAACGCATGCACCGACAGGGTCTAATCTATTATCATTCGTTTTAACAGCAATTTTTGCTCGATTACCAGGATCTCTTGCGGCTCCCTTCACTCTTATAACACCTTCACCAACTTCAGGCACTTCAATCTTAAATAATTCAACCAACATCTCTGGGCAAGTTCTGCTGAACATTAATTGTGGGCCTTTTGCATCAGGAACGACTTCCATTAGATAAGCTCTGACCCTATCTCCTGGTCGGTAAGCTTCTCTAGGCAAAATATCACTTTTACGAAGCAATCCTTCGGCATTATTTCCCAAGTCGAGAATTATATTATCACGTGTAGATCTTTTTACTGTAGCTATGATCAACTCACCAACACGTTCTTCATAATTTTTAGCTATTAGAGCTCTTTCTGCTTCTCTAACTTTTTGAATAATTACTTGCTTGGCTGTCTGAGCGGCAATACGTCCAAACTCAATAGATTCTAGTTGCTCTTCAACAACTCCACCTTCCTGTATGTTCTCATCTTCTAATTGCGCAGCTTCTAAACTTATTTCTGTCCATGGATTTTCTAAAGGTTCACCTTTAACTTGATCTATAACCGTCCAGACTCTAAAAGTATCGTAATGTCCCGTAGTAACATCTATATCAATACGAATATCAATTTCACTACCATATTTTTTCTTAGTTGCTGAAATTAAAGCAGCTTCTAAAGCTTCAAGTATCACTTCTTGTGAGAGACCCTTCTCATCTGATACTGCCCCAACAATTAGTTTAAGAGGTATTTCTTTAGACATAATTATTACCCTACTTGCCTCTTTGATTATTTTTGCCAACTTGAAGATCTGGAACCAATCGCATTTCACGGATATTGATAAAATCTACAATAAACATTTCATTATCTACGTCGATATGAAGCATGCTTCCATCCACATTGGATAATAGTCCTGTGAAATTTTTTCTACCTTCTAGAGCTACTCGGAGAACGACTTTAACTTTACTTGATATATGTTTAGTACATTGCTCTACATTAAACAATTTCCTATCAAGTCCTGGAGATGAGACTTCTAGAGAAAATTCTATACCATCTAATTCAACATCTAGCACTGTGGTAAGATGCCTACTTATTTGCTGACAATCAGCAAGAGATATACCGCCGATAAGATCAACATATACACGTATGGATGCACCATCTGGTCCAGGTGAGTAATCTAAACCAACAAAATCATAACCAAGCCCCTCAACAGCTTTAAAAATTATCTGGTTCAGTTCAGTTACAATCTTATTCATACACACCTAAAAACAAAAAAAGGGCTCAAGGCCCACATTACATCCAATAAAAAACCCCATTAAGGGGCCTTTATAAATTGGTAGCGGGGGCAGGATTCGAACCTACGACCTTCGGGTTATGAGCCCGACGAGCTGCCAGACTGCTCCACCCCGCGTCAAGTTGAGACAATATTAAACATATTTATCCCTAAGTTCAAGTCTTAAATGCAAAAAAATATAAAGAAAGTTATTTTAACCAATTTGAAAGTTAGCTTCCAAAGACTTTAATTGCAAAACTTCTCTTCTATAGCCTTTTGAATAGAGATGATGGCTATAGGATCAGTTACCACAACCATAATAGTATCATCACCAGCGACAGTACCTAATATCCCTGTAAAATCCGGATGATCCGATATATTATCTATAATTGTGTCTAGAACATAGGCCACTGAATTAGCTCCTCCTGGTGGAGTTTTAAGCACTATTATATTTGGTTGAGCACTTTTTATGCTTATGACCTGAATATTTGAAGAATAGCTCCTATTGAGAATATCCTGCTTATATATTCCGTCAATCTTACGTATGTTTAATTTTTTCAACCTTCTTGATAGAGAGGCTTGGGTTAACTCGCTCCCTTCATTAGCTAAAATTTGAGATAACTCTTGCTGATCATGCACAGCTCGAGAAGAAATTATTTCAATTAAATCGTCATCTGAAAACTTCATTTACCTACCCCGGGTATATTATGCGCATATTATACTTGACTGCGCCACTAAAAGTGCATAATATGTACTAACTAAGTTAAACACTGAACAAAACAGGTGCTTTATAATGCATATTATACGAAATTTAACCATTTCTATCTTAATTTTATTAATGATCTCTTGCTCACCAAATAAATCAAATGAAAAGCTAATCGTAGGAGTCAGCCCTGACTATCCTCCATTTGAATTTTCTAGGAGTAATAAAATAGAGGGCTACGATATTGACTTGGTTACAGAGATAGCCAAGCAAATGAATAAAGACCTTGAGATTAAAGACATGGAGTTCAATGCTTTAATTCCCTCACTCACTACAAATAAAATTGATATTGCCATATCAGGGTTAACGATAAATGAAAGCAGGATTAAGAATATAGATTTTTCTATACCATATTTTAAAGTCAAACTCGCAGCCTTATCTAAACCTAATTTTATAATTATGAAAATTGAAGACTTAGCTGGCAAAAGCATTGGTGTACAAACTGGTAGCTCATTTGAGCAATATGCAAAAACTCTAAATAATGTAACAATTATTTCACAAAGCAACAACTTACAGCTTATTCAAGAACTGCTTATTGGCCGAGTTGATGCTGTTTTTTGTGAAAACTCACAAGCTGATGAATTTACTAAACAATACAATATACAACAAGTAATACTGGACGGAGCACTAGATTCTGAGTATGCAATGGCATTTAAGAAAAACAATGAAATTCAAGAAAAAATAAACTCTATCATTAAGCAGCTTAAAGAAAACGGGTTCTTAGAACAATTAGAAGCTAAGTGGGTAAACAAAAATGTCATTACATAATATTTGGTATATCATTAGTGGCATAGGCTTAAGTTTACAATACACTATTCTCTCACTAATAATTGGCACAGCAATTGGTCTATACATAGCAATACTAAGACAAAATTCTAGTAAAGTTACAACACATATAATTAACTTCTATATTTCAATACTAAGAGGCACCCCGCTTCTAGTACAGTTAATGCTAATATATTTTGCCATACCAGCACTATTAGAAATTAATATTTCTGGGTACTTTGCTGGTTTAATAGCTTTTTCACTTAACTCCTCAGCGTATCTTGCTGAGATTTTCAGAGCAGGAATGCAAAGCATTCCCCAAGAACAATTTGATAGCTGTAAAACTTTAAAAATACCTAATTTCCTCATGATGAAGGATATAATCCTTCCACAGGCTATAAGGAACTCTCTCCCTGCACTGGTAAATGAGACTACATCCCTACTAAAAGAGACAGCTATCATCTCAACCATAGGTGAGGCAGATATTATGCGCCGAGCTCATATAGTTGCGGTAGAAAATTATTCTTATTTTACACCACTGATTATCGCTGCAATATGTTACTACATATTAGTATTGATCATCACTAAGGCTGGGGACACACTAGAGCACAGGTTATACCATGATAAATATTAAAGACTTAAAAAAGAAATTTGCTAATAAATTCATACTTAACAATGTGTCTTTCAATATAAGCAAAGGAGAAATAGTAGCCTTGACTGGTAAGTCAGGTTGCGGTAAATCAACCCTGCTTAGGATCTTAGCTAATTTAGAAAATAAAGATAGTGGAAACATTAAACTTAATGGTGATCTAGTTATGGTATTGCAGGGAACTCAGTTATTCCCCCACTTAAATGTTTTAGAGAATATTACGTATGTATCTATCAAAGTAAATAAGAAACCTAAAGCAGAGGTCCACAAACAAGCTATTGTTCTATTAAAGCTTTTTGATTTAGAGGACCATAAGAAGAACTATCCAAAGTCTTTATCTGGTGGGCAACAGCAAAGAGTTGCTTTAGTGCGAGCATTGATGCTACAGCCTGACATTTTAATTTTAGATGAGCCAACTTCAGCTTTAGATGCTACTTCTGCTACAGCTGTTGGGAAAAGCTTATATCAATTGAAGAATTTAGGAAAAACTGTCCTGTTTTCTAGCCACGATATCGACTTTAATACAAAATACGCTGAGAGGATAATCAATCTCGCTTAAAACTCCCAACGTATTTTTAATGCACCAGTATGTGATGTATATTTTTTCTTCAAATTCAAATCATAGGCTGCTGAAATAGTGAGACCACTAATATTCACCATATCGAAGCCAACACCTAAGTTAATTCGATCACGAGCTGGAGATGGTGATGTACTTGAAAAGCCAACAGCCTGGGCACCAGCAAAAGCCATCCTGCTAGTGGCACTTTCTCCTAAGAATTCATGATGGAAGCCAACTTTAAATGTTGGTGTTAGGGTGTAATTATCAGAAACATAATCTCTATCAACTTTAATCCCAAGACCACCTTCTAAAGTTCTACTTATTGATGCTTGATGCACTAAATTTAATGCCCCAGCACCACTTTCAGCATAAGAGTTAACTCTATTCCATCCAAAGTTAAAGTCAGTTGTAGGTGTGATTTCCCACTTGCCTACTTTCTTCCAATGGTATCCTCCACTTAAAGTCATCCCTGAGTTAACTCCACGATAATCTGCAAGTGCTATATCTTGTAGGTCCCCAACATTTAATTTTCTTTTCCCTGAAAATTTCGATAAACCAACTGATGCACCTGTTGCAATATAATATTTTCCTTGGTCATATAAACTATATAACTGTAAGCTGTAATTATTTATTTCTGTTGTATTGAAGTGATTAAGATGTGAACGAATAATACTATGGTTATAACCTAATGCAGCACCTAACGTTAATTTATCGTTACTCTTGAAATCAAACCCTGCAACTCCACCAAGAATATCAGAATCATATCCCGGAGTATTCCTATAGAGCCTTTGATAAGCTTTTGTTCCATGAGCAAGCATCCAAACACCATGTATGGGCTTATAGGTATCACCAGCAGAGTAACCAGACTCAGCAAATTCATCATCTTCACTACCTTGAAGCAACTGGTCTATTCTTTTCATCAAAGTGCGTCTGTTTACACTTGCCACCTCTCCAACTGTTTCTTGTGCACCAGTACCTCCAGCATCACCAGTACCTCCAGAACCACCAGCACCACCAGCACCACCAGCACCACCAGAACCTCCAGTACCACCAGAACCTCCAGTACCACCAGAACCTCCAGTACCACCAGAACCTCCAGTACCTCCAGTACCTCCAGTACTACCTCCTACCGGTGTTGATACTGGTGAACTAGCCAAACCTGCTGCAATATGAGTAATAGGGTTAACAATATTATGTATAGTCCCAGTATTAACTGCTCTACTAGCTGTATCATGTCCTGTACTCTTGAGTGCAGTCTCTACATCACTACTAGCTAATTTTGCTAATTGACTCACGAACTCAGTAAATGCGGTATTAGTTCCAATTGTATCAAGTACGGCACCAGCTCCAGATGATCCTCCAAGACTAGATATAGTGTTATTTACCGTCAACACTCCATTTACCAAGCTATAAGTGTAATGATCTCCAGATTGAGTACTTAAAATACTTAATGTAGCATTATCGCTAATGGTTGAGGCCCCAGGGAATAATGTAAATGTTGTACCATTAGAGATATATTTGTCTGATACATCTACTGTAACTAAACCATTTAAAGTAATAGCTTTATTAACTGTAGCTAGCTGATCACTTGTGGTTCCAGTTACCACTCTAAACTTAGTAGTACTTCCAGCATTGGCAATATAGTTCCCGCCAACCGTTGGTGTTCCAAGAACAACAACGGTTCCAGTATTTGATATTCCTGCGGTGTTATTTACGTTACCGGTAAGATTTAAAGTAGCACCAGTATTATTTATTACTTGACTAGCACCATTAAGTGAACCAGCACTTGCCACTGTAATTGTTCCACTATTTGTTATATTAGAATCTACACTGATAGCACTATTTACATTCATAAGTGCATTAGCGTTATTAGTTATACTACCTTTACCTGAAACACCCGCATTAATATTAGTATTCGCTGAGCTGTTGATGAAGGATGTACTCATGTTAGTGATAGCGTGATTAATATTATTTGTACTATTTAAATTGGTGAAGTTAAAGGTATCAACACCATCAATGACGCCAGTAGTTGTAAATGTCGCATTTGATAAAGTTAAATTACCATTAGCTATATCGCTAGGAACAACATTTGTACCTCCACCAAGAGTAATAGTACCTCCATTATTTACAATTACAGTATTGGTAATATTATGGTTAATTGTGAAATCAACACCATTAGCTACAGTTATTGTTCCCATATCAGAGATATTACCAAACGTAGTAAATGCAGCATTTACAGCAATTGATTTACTTCCTGAACCACTACCAACAATAGTTCCTGCACTTGTAATAGCATCTGCTAAGTTTAAAGTCAGTCCAGAGGCTCCAGCACCATTAAAAGCAAACCCAGTTGCTCCTAATGTGTGCCCCAGAGTTAGATTACTGCTTGTTCCGGTAACCAAACCAAGACCTGACATATTTCCAGCAGATGTTAAATTGGCATTTAATGTTAGAGCATTACTAGCATCACCGACTAGAGTTGAACCAACAGAGTCAACAGCGTTTACTATCAATCCAGCATTCGCACCTAAAGTTATTGGTGATGAAATAGTATGATCAGCAGTTAAGGTGTTTCCAGCAGACACCGCAACAACACTTACTCCAGATATTGTACCTCCAGTAGATAAATTACCATTACCATAAACATTTACGGCACCAGTTCCTGATATTGTTCCAGTGTAACCACCACTATCACTATTAATGTTTAAAGTACCTCCCGTTGTATCAATAGTTGTCGCACCAATAGATTTAGTTGCAGTAAGTGTAAAAGCTCCTGTAGCTAGGGTTCCAATATTAGTAACTGAGCCAATATTAGTTGTATCCAAATTTGAACCCAAAGTTAAATTATAAACATTTGCAACATCTCCATCTAAAGCTCCACTGATATAAGGGCTAGTAGAGTTAGTGAAGTTTAACGTTGAGTGTGCTCCAAAGTTTAACGAACCAGTAACACCTGTTCCTACTGTTGTTCCCAAACTTAATGAATGTGTACCATTTGTAGTCACATTACCAGTTAATCCTCCAGCACTAATGGTTAAACCACCACCTGTAGTTAAAGTAATACCTGAAGCCGTAAGAGCCTTATCCAAAGCTATAGCATTTCCACCACCTGTTATCACCCCATATGTTCCAGTAACCCCACCAAATTTTGAGGTATCAAAACCACTAGCACCTACAGTAAATGCTTGCCCTGCAGCAGTTAAATTACCAGTAACACTACCTGCTACA
>JABJGS010000069.1 GCA_018703155.1 Francisellaceae bacterium
ATGTATTGGAGGTTGCTGCCAATGTGATATTGTATATTCGTACATAGATTGCATATCTGTACATTTTAATAAATGTGCCATTTTGTGTGCTTTATCACCAACTCCTTGATGATTGAATCTGCTTGAATCTATGTAGTGCAACGGTTTGTAAGCTGTATCAAAAAATGTTGTAGGCATTGCTAGTAATGCATTGCTAACAATATTCTTTACTAGCTGTCTTTTTGGCGATGACTTAGCTAAAGATGGTAATAATAAATGACGATTGTAACCAGCAAATAGTTCATCAGCACCATCCCCAGACAATGCTACCGAGACATGTTTTTTCGCCATTTTAGCAACTAGTGCTGTTGGGATTTGCGATGAATCAGAGAATGGCTCATCATACATATTGGGCAGTGATGGGATGATGTCTAGAGCATCTTGTTCGCTTACATATAGCTCGTGGTGTGAGGTGCCTAATTGGGTTGCGATATTTTTAGCGTTGTTAGCTTCATTGTAAGAGCTATTGGCAATGCCAATAGAAAAGGTATGTACAGATTTATGCTTTTCTTTTAAAAAACTTACAACAGTGGTCGAGTCTGTGCCGCCAGATAAAAATGCACCAACTGGTACATCTGCTTGTACCTGGTTATCAATAATTTGACCAAATAAATCTCTAAATTCATTCAGTGCATTAGCCTCTGATATAGGAGGTTTTGATTGTTGCATGGCCTTATCAAGACTCCAATATTGCTTGATATTAATGTTTTTATCTTTATCAATAATAGCTATTTTACCAGGCTCTAGTTTGTTGATGTTTTCATAAATTGATAGAGGTGCGGGGATATAACTATATTTTAATTGATAAGCACAAGATGTGTGTGAAATTTTAAGATTTATACCAGATAAAGATTTAATGGATTTCAGCTCTGAGCCAAATACCAAAATATTATCAATTATGCCATAATATAAAGGCTTTTCACCAAGACGATCTTTTATCAAATAACACTTCTTATCGTGCTGGTCCCATAACGCAATAGCAAACATACCGACTAATTTATTTAATGTTTTTTCAATTCCCCAATGCTCAAATCCAACTAGTATAACTTCAGTGTCAGATGTGCTTTTCCAGATAACATTTACTTCATCGTTTAGGGCTTTACGTAGCTCTTTGTGGTTATAAATAGAACCATTGAAGACCATTGTGTATCTTGTTGATGGCGAGGTCATGGGTTGCTTTGCATGGATGGAAAGGTCATATATGGCTAGGCGGCGATGACCGAAATATATGCTACTGGTTATATCATGCCAGAGGCCGTGGCCATTCGGGCCTCGATGCCTCAAGGATGCTGTCATATTTTCGATACTATCCATAGCTGCATCTGATGATAGCTTATGGTTAAAGTCCCAATATCCTGTGATACCACACATATAGCGCCAATGAGTTTGAATATTATTTAAGATAATACGAAATAATATTGCTTTATGCCATAGGCTGATGAAATTTGGTAGTTTTAGTGGTAGCGGAGACGTAGATAATCTATTGCTATGGTATACTCGGCGGAGAAAATTGGTTAGTAAATTTTTATGTTTGAAAACTTACATTGCGGGTGTTTGGTATGGTTAATATTAGTGTTGCGGTAGTTGGTACGGGTTATTGGGGAAAGAACCTTGTTCGGGTTTTTAGTGAGATAGGAAATCTTGGAGCTATTTGCGATAACAATAGAGAAAATGCTCAGCCGTTGTCTGAAAAATATAATGTGCCAATTTTAAGTTTTGAAGAGGTTTTAGAGAATAAAGACATTCAGGGGGTGGTAATTGCTGCTCCTGCAATTATGCATTATGAGCTTGCTAAAAAAGCATTGATTGCCGGCAAGCATGTTTTTGTTGAAAAACCACTATCGTTGCATGTGGAACATGCAAGTGAGCTATGTAAAATTGCTAAAAAATTAAATCGTATTTTAATGGTCGGTCATATTTTACAGTACCACCCATCTTTCAAAAAATTGAAATCAATGATTGCGGATGGTGTTTTAGGTAGAGTTAGATACATTTATACTAATAGGCTTAGTTTGGGCAAGATAAGAAGAGAAGAAGATATTCTGTGGAGTTTTGCACCACATGATTTATCAATGATTTTGTCTATAGCAGGAGAAGAGCCAAGTCACGTTGAGAGTACTGGTGGTTATTTTTTAAATGACACCATAGCTGATAATACGATAACAAATATTTCTTTCCCATCAGGATTGAAGGCACATATCTTTGTCTCATGGCTGCATCCATTTAAAGAACAGAAAGCTGTGATCGTGGGAGATAAAGGTATGGTGGTGTTTAATGACTGCAATGAGTGGGCAGAAAAATTAACATTATATCCACACAGGGTCAATTGGCAGGAAGGAGTTCCTCTTCCTGAAAAAGCAGAAGGCGAGCATATTCATGTAGAATATGAAGAGCCATTGCGTGCAGAATGTTTATCTTTTATCAGTGCTATAGAAACGAATACAGCACCATATAGTGATGGCTATGAAGGGCTAAGAGTATTGAAAGTATTAAAAGCTGCATCCCAATCGTTGCTTGATAAAAAAGACAGAGAAATTACGATAAATGTAAATAATTCAGAATATATGGTTCATGAGAGCTCTTATGTCGACGATGCAGTTAGTATCGGTGCAAATACGAAAGTGTGGCACTTCTCACATATATTAAAGAATACAACAATTGGTAAGAATTGTGTGGTCAGTCAAAATGTAATGATGGGTCCTGATGTTAAAGTTGGAGATAATTGTAAAATCCAAAATAACGTAAGCCTTTACCGTGGTGTTGAGTTAGAAGATGGAGTGTTTTGTGGCCCATCTTGTGTCTTTACTAATGTGAATAATCCTCGCGCCGAAGTTGAAAGAAAAGATCAGTTTCGTAAAACGTTAGTAAAAAAAGGTACGACGATTGGCGCTAATGCAACAATCGTTTGTGGAGTTACTCTTGGAGAGTATTGCTTTATTGGTGCAGGAGCTGTTGTAACTAAAAATGTTCCTCCACATGCTCTAGTTGTTGGTAATCCAGCGAGGCAAATAGGTTGGATGAGTAAAAGTGGTGAGCGTTTAACCGATGAACTGGTATGTCCTCGAGATGGCGTTAAATATATTTTGAAAAAAGAAGATGAATTGGTCGTAGCTGAGTAACAAAGGATTTATCATGGAAAATATTGCTTTTATCAATCTTGCCAAACAGCAAGAAAAAATTAGAGATAAAATTGACACGGCTATTGCAAAGGTTCTTGACCATGGGACCTATATCATGGGGCCAGAAGTTAAAGAGTTTGAAAATAATATTGCCCAATATACTGGTGCTAAACATGCAATTAGTTGTTCAAGTGGTACCGATGCACTATCAATGGCGTTAATGGCATTAGGAGTAAAGGCTGGAGACGGAATACTAGTACCAAGTTTCACCTTTGCCGCAACGGCCGAAACAGTTGCGTTATTAGGAGCAATTCCTGTTTTTGTTGATGTTACTAAAGATACTTTTAATATGTGCGTAGCGGACATAGCTCGTGCTATAGATGAATCAACATCGAAAGGATTATCTGTTAAGGGCATTATTCCAGTAGATTTATTTGGGCAACCAGCAGATTATCAAGCAATAGACGCGATCGCTGAAAAACATAACATGTGGGTATTATCTGATGCTGCCCAAAGTTTGGGAGCAAGTATAGATGGTAAGCAAGTGGGAACATTTGGCATTTGTACTGCTACAAGTTTCTTCCCTGCAAAACCTTTAGGATGTTATGGTGATGGAGGTTGTATTTTTACCGATAACGATGAGTTAGCGGAAATTATGCGCTCTATTAGAGTTCACGGTAAAGGCAGCGATAAGTATGATAATAAGAGGTTGGGCTTAAATGCTAGATTAGATACTATTCAGGCAGCGATTTTAATTGAAAAACTAAACATTTTTTCAGAAGAGGTTAAGTTAAGAAATGAGGTTGCAAACTATTACTCTGAAAAGTTAAGCACAACCACTAGCGTGCCATTTGTTGCTCAAAATCATAATTCTAGTTGGGCACAATATACGTTATTGTTAGATGAGAATATAGATAGAGCTAATGTTATGGCGATGTTAAAAGAAGTTGGTGTACCTAGCGGTATATATTATCCTCGTCCTGTACATAAACAAAGTGCATATGCCAAATATCATGAAGGGTATAGAGAGCTTGATAATAGTGTTATGTTGTCAAAGAGAGTCTTAAGTTTGCCGATGCATCCTTACTTAAGTCGTGCTGAGCAAGATTTTATTATTGAAAATCTACAAAAACTTTTAGTTGCATAGTATGTCTAGTTTTGCGTTGGTCGGTGCAACTGGTATATCGTTAGTAAACTTCAGGTTTGATCTTTTAAAAGAGCTTACTAAGCAGCATGAAACTGTATGGGCCTTTGCACCTGATTTTTCAACGGAGGTTCAAGGTAAGCTTTCCTCCATAAATGTTAAAATGTGTATATATCCTTTAGATAGAACAGGTATAAGTCCATTTGCAGATATTGCAACCATATGTAGTTTGCGGCGCTCTTTTAAACTACATAAGATAAATGCTGTGCTTTTATATACCCCAAAGTCAGTGATATATGGGTCCATAGCTGCATATTTTGCGAAGGTTGATGAAATTTATTCCATGATCACAGGTTTGGGATATGCTTTTTCACTTAATACAATAAAATCTAGGGTAATAAGGTTTATCCAAACTGTTTTATACAAATATGCCCTTGGAAAAAATAACACAGTTATTTTTCAAAATCCTGATGATTTAGAACAATTCTGTAGTACACAATTAGTGAAAAGTAGCAAAACAGTAAGAGTGCATGGCTCAGGAGTTAACCTTGAGTATTTTTCAGAACAAGGTTTGCCAAAAAATATTACGTTTTTAATGGTTGCTAGATTAATAAAAGAAAAAGGTGTTTTAGAATATCTTGCAGCTGCAAGAATTGTGAAAAGGTCAAATCCAGAAGCTAAATTTTACTTGGTTGGAGATGTTGATACGAAATCTTCATCTTTGGCGTTGCCAGATATTCAAAGTTTTATAGATGATGGTAGCGTAGATTATTTGGGTCATCTGGCAGATGTGCGCCCAGCTATTTTAAAGGCAAGTGTTTTTGTATTGCCATCATATCGAGAGGGTACACCCCGCTCGGTTTTAGAGGCTATGGCTATGGCAAGAGCCATTATTACTACAGATGTCCCTGGGTGTCGGGAGACAGTATTAAATAATATTAATGGATTTTTAGTTGCTGCGAAATCAGTTGATGAAATAGTGGTAGCAATGATGAAGTTTATTCAAAATAAAAATCTAGCATTTGAGATGGGTCGCTCTAGTTACAATATTGTGCGTGAATTATATGATGTTAAATTAGTTAATAAAGATATGTTGAAAATAATGGGGTCATCATGATTGGAGTTATTATTAAACGAGCATTTGATATTGCTTTGTCTATAGTATTATTGATTTTGTTGTCGCCAATTATGTTGATGTCCGCATTGGTTATATTGATTACCATGGGGCGACCTATTGTCTTTGGGCAAAAACGCCCAGGGATGTATGCCAAGATAATTACGGTATATAAATTTCGTACTATGACTTTTGCTAAAGATGAAGATGATAACTTGAAAGCAGATGTCATGAGAGTTACAAAATTAGGATATTGGTTGCGTAAATTAAGTATGGATGAATTGCCACAACTTTTTAATGTATTAATTGGTAATTTAAGTTTTGTTGGGCCAAGACCATTGCTGATAGAATATTTATCAATATACTCATCTGAGCAAGCTCGACGTCATAATGTTAAACCCGGTATAACAGGTTGGGCACAAGTTAATGGTCGTAATAATATATCTTGGAAATTGAGACTTGTTTTGGATGTATGGTACGTTGATAATCACAGTTTATGGTTGGATTTCAAAATAATCTTATTAACTATTAAAAAAGTACTACAACAGTCTGACATTGGTCAGGGTAATACTATGTTTGTTGATAAATTTAATGGTCACAATTAGAGGAAAGAACATGAATATAGCTCCATGGCCATATTTTGCTAAAGATGAACAAGAAATTGTTAGTGATGTTTTGCAGTCTGGGCAAGTAAATTATTGGACCGGGCCTTATGTGAAAAATTTTGAACAAGAGTTCGCAACTTATCTTGGAGCAAAGCATGCTATAGCTGTTGCCAATGGAACACTTGCCTTAGAGTTGGCATTGAAGGCATTAGATATTGGAGCTGGCGATGAAGTTATTGTGCCATGCCGAACATTTATAGCTTCAGCTAGTGCTGTTGTTGCGTGTGGTGCAACTCCTGTTATAACTGATATTGACTTTGATACACATAATGTTTCAGCAGAACAAATAATACCAGCAATAACCGAAAAAACTAAAGCTATAGTTGTTGTGCATCTATCTGGTCTTAGTTGTGATATGGATCCTATTTTGGATATAGCCAAAAAACATAATATAAAGATAATTGAAGATTGTGCCCAAGCACATGGTGCAAAATATAAAGGACAATACTGTGGGACTATTGGAGATATTGCTACTTTTTCTTTTTGCCAGGATAAAATAATGACGACTGGTGGCGAAGGAGGCATGGTTGTTACGAATAATAAAGATTTATTTATAAAGTCTTGGGAATATAAAGATCATGGAAAAAGCTTTGATAAAATATTTAACCAAACCCAGGACAAAAAATCTACAGATTATAATTGGATCCATGATGATTTTGGCAGTAATTATCGTATGAGTGGTATGCAAGCAGCAATTGGCTCAAAACAACTAGGCAAGCTTAATGATTGGTTAATAAGAAGGCGAGAAAATGCATCAATTTTAGATAATATACTTAATAATGTATCAGGAATTGACATTTTGAAGTTTGATACTGAGCTGTG
>JABJGS010000039.1 GCA_018703155.1 Francisellaceae bacterium
CTGTATGTGTGCCTGTATGTGTGCCTGTATGTGTGCCTGTATGTGTGCCTGTATGTGTGCCTGTATGTGTGCCTGTATGTGTGCCTGTATGTGTGCCTGTATGTGTGCCTGTATGTGTGATTGTATGTATGGCTTTTGCAAATTAGAGAGCTGAGAATTAAAATTTATTTCCTATTAGTATAATCATAGAGTTCAATATCTAAGTAATGGGTTGTTAGTAAATTTAAGTGTTGCTATTGATTACACACCATTAGTAGTTAAAGGTGTTGCTGCTACTGCGGTAATAAAAAATATTTATAATTGGTTCACTATTTTACATCGTAAGCCTGTTATGTTTTCTTAGGGAGTATGCAATTTTTACACCCTTTACTTCACGCTCTCTGCTTTCCTTTTGTTCTGTTTGATCTTCTCATTGAATGGATAGTAGCTCTACTTCTTTGCTTATTAACATCTAGAGGTATGTGGCTGAACAAATTAAGCCATTCATATCTTATTTTATAAGTTAAAATCAATCATCGCTTAAATTGACTTTATTGTTGAGGTAACTAAACATGCTACGCTACGTTAACATGGACAGTGGGGACTTACATAATTTGTTAGCTCTATATTATAAATGATTATGCCATGCTTTTTGATAATGGATAAAGAAACAAGTTTTCAGAGGTTTCCGCTTAATTTAGTAGTCATGTGGTTCATAAACAGCTTACTTTGCAATGTATAGTTAAACTTTTTTACCGAATATAAAAAAATATAATATAATAGTGAATAATTGAAGCGCATATTTGCATTATATAATTAATCGGGAAATACCTAATTATGGAAAATGATAAAACAAACTACAACAGACCAAAATTAACCCTTGGTTTTATTGTTATTCTTCTTTGTACTTTTATTGCTATGCCAATTAATGCAGCAAGTTTTGATATTATTGAGGGCAAGGAGCTTAGCGTTGTATTTCATGCGCAAAAATCTATCAAAACAAAGAACACCCCTCTAATTGTCCTTGATATTGACAATACTATTTTGCGATCAACAAAATCATTAGGAACTACATGGTGGTTTTACGCAATGAAGGAAACAGCTAAAAATAATGGTGTTTCCTTTGACCATAGAGAAAGGGTTTTGACATCAATTGAAATTGAAGTGCAAAAAAAAGTTGAAAGAGAATTAGTTGAATCAGAAATTGCTAATTTAATAATAGATCCACAACAAAAAGGCTTAGTAATTGCTCTTACATCAAGGCCGTTTTCTCTATATTCCCCAACTGTTGGGCAATTAAGCAAGCAGGGAGTTGATCTCAATACCCGATATTTTCAATCTATAGAAAAAAATTGGGATGGTCTCGGTGTGTTTAAGGATGGCATTATTTCTGTTGGTGGTGTAAATAATAAGGAAGTTGAGTTGGCAACATTTTTGAAGTTAGTAGCTAATGAATATGAGATTGATGCTATAATATTTGCTGATGATACCTACAAATATATCTCTAGTGTTGGAGAGTTTTGTGAAAATAATAATCTTTCTTACCTTGGCTTGCATTATACTCATGAGGAAGAAAATGAGAAAAAATTTAGTATAAATATAGCAGTGAACGAACTTGATGACTTGTTAGGTGAATCATGGGGGCAGCATTTTGAGAGTGCTAAAGAGTATGCATTATATGATCCAAGAATAACACTTTAACAAATAAATATAATACAACTAGATAATGGTGGCTCTGTGTGAGGGTAAGTACAATGCAAGCTTTCAAAATATGAATATAGTAAATATAGATACATGTTAGTCATATACGTTTGAGATGTTTTATACTTTGGCTGCTTAATTATATTTGGAGTTTTATGGCTATTAAAAATTTAATCTATTTTAACGATCGTAATAAAATTTACAAAACTACTCTGTTTTTTTTGATATGGTGAAAAGTAAAAAATAATTAAGAGAAATAATTTAGTTTAAAACTTTTTGTGATTGCTTAAAGTCAAAAAGTAGGGCGCAGGCTCCAATGAGCATTGTGATTGCTCCTAGAAAAAATGGCAGTAAGTAAGAATAATTTACTGCGATACTACCAAGTATACAAATACCTGCATCTCCTAAAGATCTTGATCCCATAAGTATTCCCATTAGAGCACCTTGATACTCATTTGGTGCTTGATCTGATACATGTACAGGAACTAAGGTCCCAAGCAGGCCAATACACATTCCAAGAATGGGGAAAGTAAGATATAAACTAATTGGCATTTTAGGAATGGTTGTGAGGACTAGCATAAAAGAATAAATAATAGCACCGCATAAAATAATGTATTGCCGATTGAATCGTTTTACTTTAGAAATTAAGATTGTTTGTGATAGGATCATAAACATACTAAGTACTGTTGTAACCATAGCGATGTCAAATTCATTGAACTGCCATCTTTCGACTAAGAATACTGGGAAAAATTGATATAAGACATCAAAGCTTAATGTTACAAAAAATGATGCGATAATTAAGTATCGGATATTCACATTTTTCAATAAAGAATAATTGCTATCAGTTGTCTTGCTTTGTGTGGAACCCTTGTTTTTTTTAGGCTCCTGTATATATATACTTACAATTATTAAGGATAATACACCTAAAACTGCTGCAACAACGAAAGGAAGGCTAGGATTAAATAAAGTGCTTAATGATTCATCTGCAAGGGTACCACCAATGAGCGGGCCAATAAGGAATCCACTGGTCGCAGCGGCATTAAGCCATCCAAAAGATTTAGACTTGTCAATTTCATCACCAAGATCTATAGCAATAGCTCGCGCAATAGCTACATGTCCTTCAAAAAAACCAGTAAGAAATCTGCTGAAAATAAATAATACTAGATTGTGATCATATAATGTTTTTGCTGATAACAAGAACCCTAAGGATGTCACTAGAATAGAGAATTTTAGAATTGGTTTCCTGCCAATTTTGTCTGATATTTTACCCAGCCACATTGAGCCAAAAAATTGTGCAAATGGATATGCCGCTAGAGTAAGGCCATAAAGAATAGCTGGAGGTAGAAATAAATTTTGAGCTGGGAAATACAAAGGCTCACTGAAGAATAAAGGTGCCATAATTGGGTATGGGAAAGCCATACCCAAAAAGCTTAAGCTAGTTACAAGTACTGTGATCCATAAAGTCTTTTGTGATTGGCTCATAATAGTGCATATTCAATAAATAAAATAATTCTATCAATTATATACTAGAATTCCAACTAAATCCAGGGTAATTAACTAGCTTGTGTTTGTAACTTGCGATATTTTACTTTTTTAGGCTGCAGAGCTGTATCTCCTTCTTGAGCAATTCTAGACTCTTCATACTCAGAATATGCTCCTTCATACCATGTTACTTTACTTTCGCTTTCAAAAGCCATGGTGTGAGTCGATACTCTATCTAAGAACCAGCGATCATGTGAAACAATTAAGACTGTGCCAGGGAAGTTGGAGATAGCTTCTTCAAGAGCTCTTAGAGTTTCAACATCAAGATCATTAGTTGGTTCATCTAAAAGTAGGACATTACCACCACTTTTAAGAAGTTTTGCCAAGTGGACTCTATTACGTTCTCCACCAGACAGGTCTTTAATGAATTTTTGCTGATCCGATCCTTTAAAGTTGAATTTACTTACATACGCTCGAGATGCCATTTGGTATTGGCCAACAATTATATTATCAAGCCCGTCTGAAATCTCAGCCCAAACAGTTTTGCTTCCATCTAGAGCGTCACGTGATTGATCTACATATGATAAATCAACAGTTTCACCTGTTTCTATCGTACCACTAGTTGGTTGTTCAATACCGGTTATGAGTTTTAGGAATGTTGATTTACCTGCACCATTTGGTCCAATAATACCAACTACAGCACCACGGGGAATATTTAATGACAGGTTGTCAATTAATACATTTTCACCAAATGATTTAACAACATTATGTGTCTTGATAACCTTTTCGCCTAAGCGTTGGCCTGGTGGAATGTATAGTTCTGAACTCTCATTAAGTTTTTGAAATTCTTTTGAGGAAATTTCTTCAAATCTTGCAAGTCTAGCCTTATTTTTCGAGCGTCGACCTTTAGGGTTTGCTCTGACCCATTCAAGCTCAGATTTGATGGTTTTTTGTCTAGCAACTTCAGTACGCTTTTCTTGTGCTAGACGTTTTTCTTTTTGTTCAAGCCAAGAAGTATAATTACCTTCAAATGGAATACCTTCGCCTCTATCTAGCTCTAAAATCCAACCAGCAACATTATCAAGAAAATATCTATCATGAGTAATTGCAACAACGGTACCTTTAAAATCTTTTAAGTATCGTTCTAACCAGGCAACACTTTCAGCATCCAAGTGGTTAGTAGGTTCATCTAGAAGTAATAAGTCTGGAGTGGAAAGTAGTAGGCGGCACAAAGCTACACGGCGACGCTCACCTCCAGATAAAGTCTCTACATTAGCATCCCATGCTGGTAGCCTAAGTGCATCAGCAGCTAAGTCTAAGGTTCGGTCTAGCTCCCAGGCTCCAAGAGCATCAATTTTATTTTGTAAATTACCTTGCTCTTCTAAGAGCTTATTCATCTCATCATCGCTCATAGGCTCAGCAAATTTCATGCTAATTTCATTAAAACGATCTAAAAGTCCTTTGGTTTCAGCAATACCATCTTCAACATTTCCACGTACATCTTTGGTAGGATCTAATTGTGGCTCCTGGGCTAGGTAACCAATTTTTATATCTTTATTTGGAGTAGCTTCACCAATAATATCTTTATCAATGCCAGCCATAATTTTAAGAAGTGTAGATTTACCTGAGCCATTTGAGCCTAATATGCCAATTTTTGCTCCATAATAAAATGATAAATGAATGTTTTTTAATATGTGCCTTTTCGGCTGAACAATCTTACCAACACCAGTCATGCTGAAAATATACTTAGACATATAGGACAACCTTTTTTAATAAATCAAGATATTCTACCTCATTTTAAGTAAGCGCGCATGAGACATGTTGAATTTTGTTAGTAGATGTCTCATTATTTATCAAGTTAACTAGTTGTGTTGCTGTTTGATGGTTTCCAACTATCTGGTATTTGCTTAAGAACTGAAAATCTAAATAAAACATCTAGAACAATTCTCCTGCCATTAAGCAGGATAAACTATTAATTTACTGTGCAGTATACCCACCATCCACTGGGAGCAATGTACCTGTCATGAATGAAGACTCTTTTGACGACATGAATAAAACTGCTTGGGCTATTTCCTCAGGTGTTCCTAACCTCTTGATTAGTTGATTGCTATAAAATTGTTCATATGCAATATTTTCATTATCCTCAGATCTTTTGTTTAAAACATTAAATAAATTATGGACCAACGGCGTATCTATAGTGCCAGGGCAAATACAATTAACTCTAATATTGAATTTGGCATAGTCAATGGCAGTGCTTTTTGTTAACTGACCGATGGCTCCTTTTGTTGCTCCATAGATCGAGCTTTCACCTTTACCAATAAAGCACTGATCTGAGCCCATTAATACTATAGTTCCAAATTTATTTTGTCTCATATTAGGTAAAATTGTTTTTAGTAGGAATAAAGTCCCTTTTAAATTAACGTTTAAAACATTATCTATAGACTCTACTGGAGTATCCTCTATGTTATCCAAGATAATATATTCCAGCACTACAAAATAAATGATGAATTTGATTTTCTTTATCTAAGATATAAGAGATTTGTTGTTGTACTTGCTCATAAGATGAAACATTACAACAAAGGCCAATAATATTTTTTGATTTATTTTCAATTGGATTGATATCTAAAGCGTAAACAGTTGCACCTTCATTAGCAAATAGAGTGGCAGTTTTTGCTCCAATGCCGGAAGCCGCACCAGATATAACTATAACTTTGTCTTTAAAACGCATATTCATCTCCTATGAAATATTAAAAATATTATTTTTAAGTAGATACATTTATATTTGAGTAATTAGGTTGCTAATTATTTCCTTAGCATAAAAAGGAGAGAGTTTTTTTATAAATTTTTGAAAATCAACATGAGCATTGTCTAAAGCACAATCTGGAATACATCTTAAGATGTATTCTGGAAATCTCATGTTCAATTTTTTTGTCATGAGACTATTCTGTTATAGATTCTGGTGCTGCATTATGGAAAGGTTCAAGTTTCAAACATGCTTCATTTATACTACTAATTAATGGGAATACTTTCATATCGCAGTTAAATCTATGAGCGTTATAAACTTGAGGTATTAAAAATATATCGGCGAGAGTGGTGGTGTTACCAAAACAAAATTTACCATTTGAGCTGTTTTGTTCAAGGATAGTTTCTATAGCCATAAACCCTTTTTGGATCCATTTTTCATACCATAAAGATTTTTCTTCTTGGCTGATACTTAGCTCTTTGGTTAAATATTGTAATACGCGTAAATTATTAAGTGGATGTATATCCGCAGCAATAATATTAGTTATAGCTCTAATATCCGCCCTTGCAAGTGTTTCATTTGGCAACAGTCTAGGGTTAGGAAATTCTTCTTCTAAATACTCTATTATAGCGGCACTTTGTATCAGAACCTTGCCATTAGGGAGTTTTAGGCTTGGGACAAGGTTTGTAGGGTTGATAGCACTATATTCCGCGTTGTGCTGTTGACCACCATCTTGAACTAAATGTACGGTATTCCTCGTGTAAGGCACCTCTTTAATATTCAGTGTAATGCGAACTCTGTAGCTCGCAGTTGAGCGATAGTAGTCAAACAGCTCAAGCATAATATATTCCTATAGGTTAATTATATGCACATACCTTTTGGCTTATAGCACCAAAAATACTGTTATTGTCATGATCAAACATTTCAATTTTAATATCGTCACCATACTTCATAAATGGGGTAACAGGTTTGCCAGTTTCAATAATTTCTAACATTCTTTTTTCTGCTATACAAGATGAGCCATTACTACGGTCAACATTAGAGACTGTACCTGAGCCTATAATACTTCCAGAGGCCAAAAACCGTGATTTAGCTGCATGTTCAATTAGCTGTGGGAAATTGAAAGTCATATCAACCCCAGCATTAGGTTTACCAAACAACTCACTATTTAAGTGGCTATGTAAAGGCAAATGAACTTTTTCTTTATCCCATGCCGTACCTAACTCATCAGGAGTAATAGCAACTGGCGAGAAGGCTGTTGCCGGTTTGCTATGGAAAAAACCAAAACTTTTAGCTATTTCATTAGGGATAAGGTTCCGTAAAGATACATCATTTAAAATCATAAAAAGCTTGATATGCTTTGCTGCATTTTCAGAGCTAACTCCCATAGGAACATCGTCAGTTACTATGGCAATTTCTGATTCAAAGTCGATACCCCAAGATTCATCTGCAACAATAATATCATCACGTGGACCAATGAAGCTATCAGATCCACCTTGATACATTAGAGGATCTGTCCAAAAATTCTTTGGCATTTCAGCACCGCGAGCCTTTCTTACAAGTTCAACATGGTTGACATATGCACTGCCGTCAGCCCATTGAAATGCACGAGGTAATGGTGACATTACATTTTGTGGTTCAAAATCAAAGCTATCATTAATTTTGCCAGCATTTAAGGTTTGATAGACTGTATTTAATTGTGGAGCGTAAGTTTCCCAGTCATCTAATGCTTTTTGCATTGTTGGGACTATATCTTGCACTAATACAGCAGTAGTTAAATCTTTTGAGACGACTATTAATTGTCCGTCTCTAGAGTTATCTTTTAATGTTGCTAATTTCATTTTCGTCTCTCAGTTTTATCTATTGGACATCTAATACACCGCGACGGACCTGATCCAGTTCAATTGAATCAAATAATGCTTGGAAGTTACCTTCACCAAAGCCATCATTTCCTTTGCGTTGAATAATTTCAAAGAATATTGGTCCAATGACAGTATTAGTGAATATCTGTAAAAGATAACCACCGCCTTGATCTTTGCCGCCATCGATCAGAATTTTATTTTCCTGCATTCTATCAATATCTTCACCATGTTCAGGTAATCTTTCTTTTAAAAGCTCATAGTAGGTATCAGGAGTATGCATAAACTCCATACCAATTTCTTTTAATTTTTCTACGGTTTTAAAAATATTGCTAGTAATAAGAGCAATGTGCTGGATGCCTTCGCCATTATACTCTTTTAAAAATTCCTCTATCTGAGATTTGCCATCTTTAGATTCATTTAGAGGGATTCTGATTTTATTGCAAGGGCTCGACATAGCTCTACTAACTAGACCTGTATGTTTACCTTGGATATCAAAATATCTTATTTCTCTGAAATTAAATAAGCGAGTATAGTATTCTGCCCATGAATCCATACTACCCCTAAATACATTGTGAGTAAGATGATCAATATATTGCATACCAATTTCTGAGTTATTAGAATCTACACCTTCAATGAAATTAAAATTTTCTTCATACAATTTTTCATTATCATCAACAAGGTACAGTAAACTATCACCAATTCCATAAATAGCTTTTAAATTTGCACCAATGTCAGTATCTTTTTCATATGGCTTTGCATCTAATTGTAATGCTCGTTCATATGCAAAATTTGCATCTTTAACTTTGAAGGCCATACCACAAGCAGCTGCTCCATGGGTTTTTGCAAATGCAGAAGCAAAGCTGTTAGGTTCACTATTTATTAGGAAGTCTATTTTATTATGCCTATAGATTTTTATTTCTTTACTTTTATGGTTTGCAACAAGGACAAAACCAAATGCTTCAAAAAGCTGTTGTAATGGTTTAGGGTCAATGCTACTAAATTCTACAAAAGAAAAACCATCGGTTTGCATTGGGTTATCAGACATAACAATCTCCTATAATATTTGACAGGCTATTTTCGACGTCTAAGGATGAAAAAGCAAGGCATATTTATTAATGAGTAATCTTACATAAGAAACAGTAAGTACCTTTAATAGTAAGTGAATTACTAATTATTCTTGAAGGTATTAAACCAACTTGACTTGGCTTTAGAATAAGGGGATGATTTGAATCAAGCTTCTTAAGAATAGATATGTAGATGACTAATATTATGAGCCTAGATAATAATGAAAATGATGCAGAAGAAATTTCTGAAATAGATGTTAATAGCACTTCGGCTGAGAGCCAAAATGGTATAGGAAGAGTATTTGGAGCTGGACTATTGATAGCCGGTACGAGTATTGGTGCTGGAATGTTAGGCTTGCCAGTAAAAACTGCTGCAGCAGGGTTTTACTCGACCTCAATAGCGTATGTGGCTGTGTGGCTCATCATGTTATCTACCGCACTAATGACCTTGGAGGTATCTTTTTACTTTAAAGGTAAGACTAATATGATTTCAATGGCATCTGCTACCATTGGGCCTATGGCTGGCAAGATCATGAAAGTGGTCTATTTATTATTTTTCTATTCAGTCATGGCTTCATATACTACTCAAGGTGTTTCCTTAACATCCATTGCTATTGAATCTGGTTCAACATCATCTTTATTTTCACAAATATTTTCAATGTTATGCTTTGTTACTCCGTTTGCATTGATAGTTTTCATGGGAGCTTATTGGGTTGATCAAATAAATCGTGGATTTATTTTTGGTATAGCAATTTGTTTTGCACTATTAGTAGTAATGGTACTTAATAATAAAACTCAATTAAGTATGGAGCCTGGCTCAATAGTAAGTGTGCTTCCAGCCCTGTCTCTTATTGTAACATCTCTGGGTTTTCACGGAATTATCCCATCTTTAAAAAGCTACCTAAATGAAGATATTAAAAAAATAAGAGCAGCGATAGTACTCGGCTCTATGATCCCAGTTGTTGTATACATACTTTGGCAGTATGTAATTTTAAGTCATGTTCCCATATGGGGAGCTAATGGATTGGTGAACTTATCACATGCAATTGGTAATCCAGGAGAAAAACTAATTTCAGCAATAAGTAGTAAGAGCAGTTATGCTAGCCTTATCGTTGTGGTTTTTTCACTTTGCGCCATCTTTAGTTCTTATGTCGGTGTGGCATTAGGGATAACAGATTTTCTTTTTGATGCATTTAAGAATATTAAAAATGCTTCCATAAGCCAAATTAGTATAGTGTTGCTAACATTTATTCCTCCAGTAATCTTTGCTATTGCCTATCCTTCAGGATTTATGATGGCTCTATCATACGCAGGAATATTTGCAGCAGTATTATTAGTTATATTTCCAGCACTTATGATGTACCTAGGACGAAGTAAATCTCAACTTAATTTATATAGAGTTAAATTTGGCAGGCCTTTAGCATTGCTTGCTCTTATATTTGGAGTTAGCGTCGTTCTATTAGAAATATCGATTCAATTTAATTTTGTAGATGTTAAATTCTTCTAGAACTGACGGGATAATATATGACTAGTATATCTGACAGGGCTATGCCCTGGGCCAATAGTTTAGTGCCATATCAGCCAGGAAAACCTATTGCTGAATTACAAAGAGAACAAAATATAGATAAGGTTGTTAAGTTAGCAAGCAATGAAAATCCATTGGGACCAAGTCCATTAGCATTAGCTAAGCTTAATAAAAACTTTCTAGAAACTATGCATTTCTATCCTGACGGTAGTGGTTATGAACTAAAAGAAGCTTTAGCTAATTATCATGGCAGAGATAAAAATGAATTTATTCTTGGCAATGGCTCTGATCAGATTTTTGGATTTGTGATCAAAGCTTTAGTTTCATCAACAGATAACATAGTAGTTTCAGAATACGGATTTGCAGCATATGCGATAGCAGCTAAGTCTGTTGGTGCAAATATTAAAATAGCTAAAGCAAATGGTTGGGGACATGATCTTGATCAAATGCTGAAAGAGATAGATGGAGACACAAAAGTAGTTTTCATTGCTAATCCGAATAACCCAACAGGAACATGGAATACACAAGCAGAATTTGATCGTTTCATGACCAATGTTCCTGAAGATGTATTGGTTGTGGTTGATCAGGCATATTTTGAATATGTTAAGGATGAGCCTGATTATCCAAATGCAGTTGAGTACATATCAGAACATAAAAACTTAATGGTAACCTTTACTTATTCAAAAGCTTTTGGCCTGGCAGGGTTAAGGATTGGTTATGGAGTTGCTAATGCTAATTTAATTAGTTTGTTTGATAGATTTAGATTGCCATTTAATATTAATCAGCCAGCAATGCAAGCAGCAGCAGCAGCTTTAGAAGATGTAGATCATATAAAAAATAGTATTACTATAAATCAACAGGGCAAAAATCAGCTATATAATGCTTTTACAGAGATCGGTTTAGAGTACATACCATCTATGGGTAATTTCGTTATGGTTAATATTGCTAGTGATACTGGTCCAATATACGAAGCATTGCAAAACAAAGGTATAATTGTACGGCCATTAAAGCCATATGGTATTGATACATGGCTGAGAATCAGTGTAGGTTTAAAAGAGCAGAATAGCTTATTGATAAAAGAATTATCAGTTTTACTAGGGAAGTAGTGATGAGTGAATTGACCGAAAAGAAATGTGAAGCATGTGAAAGTTGGGTTGCACCAATGGCATCAGAGTTAGCAAATGATTTTTTAGGGAAATTGGAAAGTGGATGGCAACTCAGTACAGATGGAAAAACTATAACAAAAGAATATAAGTTCAAAAATTATTATAGAACTATGGCTTTTGTAAATGCAATCGCATGGATGGCAAATGGGGAAGGACATCACCCAGATTTAGAGGTTAGCTATAATCGTTGTGTGATAAATTATACAACACATGCAATTAAAGGTTTATCTGAAAATGATTTCATTTGCGCAGCAAAAGCTGATGAAATATTAAAGTATGGACCATAGTACAATAGTAGAGGTATAACAGTGAAAATTTTTGATAGTGCGATAGCACGTCTTGATAGAGCCCTAGAAAAAGCAAGTATTGATCCTGAAGTAGTTAATACTTTAAAGAGTCCAAAATCAGTATTAGAAGTATCTATACCATTGAGAATGGATGATGGAACTCAGAAAATTTTCACTGGGTTTCGGGTTCGTCATAATGATACTTTGGGACCGACTAAAGGTGGGCTTAGATATCATCCTCAAGTGACTAGAGAAGAGGTTATGGCCCTTGCTTTTTGGATGACCATTAAGTGTGCACTTTTAGAATTGCCTTTTGGTGGTGGTAAAGGTGGTGTTGCTGTTAATCCTAAAGAACTAAGTCGTATGGAGTTAGAAAGGTTATCTCGCGAATATATTGCCTTAATAGCTGATTCTATTGGACCAAATAAAGATATACCAGCTCCAGATGTTTACACCAATTCAATGATAATGGGTTGGATGATGGATGAATATTCAAGTATTACTAGAGAGATAACGCCTGCAGTAATTACTGGGAAACCTATTCCTCTAGGTGGAAGCCTAGGCCGTGATGATGCTACAGGCCGAGGTGCATATTATTGCATTAAGCAAATAGAAAAAATGCAAGGATGGGATCCTCGAGAAAAAACTGTAGCAATTCAAGGATTTGGTAATGCTGGGCAGCATGTTGCTAAATTGCTACATAATGATGGTTATAAGATAATTGCTGTTAGTGATTCTCAAGGTGGCATATTATTAGAAACAGGCTTTGATATTCCCTCAATCATTCATGCTAAAAACAGTGCTAAAGTTGTAAAGGCTGTTTATTGCAAGGATTCTGTGTGTGAATCAGTGCCAGCTGATAGTATTAGTAATGAACAGCTACTAGAATTAGATGTTGATATTTTGATACCTTCTGCACTTGAAGGGCAAATTCATGTTGATAACGTTGACAATATTAAAGCAAATTATATAGTCGAAGTTGCTAATGGGCCAATTAATTCTGATGTCGATGCAATACTCGGTAAAAAAGGTGTTATTGTTGTTCCTGATATATTAGCTAATGCTGGTGGTGTAGTTGTTAGTTATTATGAGTGGGTACAAAATAAATCTGCTGACTACTGGGAAGAGGAAGTTGTGCATGAGAGATTGCTTGCAAGAATGAATAAAGCTTTTACTCGCGTACATAATCTTGCTATTGAAAAAAATATTGATATGAGAACAGCAGCATATATAGTTGCGTTAGAAAGATTATCTGATGCAATAACTGCTAGAGGCACGCATCAATATTTCATGCCAAAAACAGAAACAGAACTATTATAAGTATTTGTCTACTGCTCTTTCTCTTATTTAGCAGAGGAAGAGTGGGTTCTAGGCTTCTTTCGTTAAGAGTTGAAATTTAATCAATATGATATGCTGAAAAACCTTATCTATTCAGGTCGAGGATGTAAGGCATTCCTTTGTGATTAAGTTTTGTCTTTAGGTGTAAAAAGCGGAGCAAACATTCCCAGTTCACTAGCTTGAACTATAGATTTTTTCAAGTCTAAGTCAAAAACGCTATATAGATCATCAAGTGAATCTAACACGTAGTAAATAGGTTGAAGTATATCTATTCGATAAGGTGTTCTTAGAATATCAATAATATTAAACTCTCGATGTTCAGCCTTATTACTTTCTAAGGAATATGGTGTTTCAGCTATAGATGAAAGTATACCACCACCATAGATCCGTAGGCCCTCTTCTGTTTTAAGCAGACCAAACTCAATGGTAAACCAATAAATTTTTGCTAATTCAACACGTTCTTTAGGCGTGCATGTAAGTGCAAATTCTCCATATTTTTGTGAAAAATGGGCATATGCTTTATTTCTGAGCATTGGGCAATGACCGAAAATTTCATGGAATATATCTGGCTCTTGTAAATAATCTAGCTCATCAAGAGTTCTAATAAATGTTGCAGCTGGAAATTTTTTATTAGCGAGTAATTTGAAGAATTTTTCAAACCCAATTAGAGCTGGTACTGGAGCAACTCCCCATCCAGTTATAGATGCCATAGCATGGTTAATATCCGGAATTTGAGGAATGCTGTCTGTTGTCATCGAAAGGGTTTTCAAGCCTTCAATGTATTCATCACAGGCACGATTTTCTAGGATAGCTATTTGCCGTTTATATAATATCCCCCAAGTATCATTTTCTTCTTGAGAGTAATTAACAAAGCCTCGATCGTCAGGTTTTTTAGAAATATATTTTGACTCTTTTGCCACGTAGAGTTCACCTAAAATCTTACATTAATACTAATCATATTAGCACAACACAAAACATATAAGATATTTTAAACTTACGCCATATCTACTTTGTTAGTATATGCCGAGAAAGCCACCTGAATGGATGCTACTCTCCTTATGTGTAGATGCGACAAAACTTAAATGGGCGAGTATTTAATGGTATGACCGGATTTTGAGGTTCTAACCTTGAAGTGTGTCCGCTAACTGTGGTGGGCTTTAATCTAAAATAAATTTTCCGTTAATAATAATTATAAAATTTGGATTATAACTATGTCTAATATATCTTCTATTAATAATGACGAACATTCACCGTTCGGTAGACTCAGACAATTTTTTTGGCCAATTCATAATTTTGAGCTAAAAAAACTACTACCCATGCTTTTTTTATTTTTCTTTATTTCTTTTAATTACAGTATTTTACGTAACATTAAAGATGCATTGGTTATTAATGCAGCAGGCAGCCCTGGGGCTGATATAATACCGTATTTAAAATTATGGTGTGTTATTCCTTGCGCTATTCTTTTTATGATTATTTTCACTAAACTGTCAAGCTGCCTATCTAAACAACAGATGTTTTATGGGCTGACTTCTTTTTTTCTTGGATTTTTTGTTCTTTTTGCATTCGTCTTGTATCCTAATTTTGAAGCAATCCACCCTATAACACTGCAAAGCACATGGCTACCAGAGGGCTTTATTGCTATATTTCGTATATGGAGTTTTTCACTATTTTTTGTAATAGCTGAGCTTTGGGGAAGTATTATACTTTCGCTAATGTTTTGGGGGTTTGCAAATGAGATAACGAAGGTTGAAGAATCTAAAAGATTTTATGCTTTATTTGGTATTGGGGCAAATATTGCTCTTGAATTTTCAGGACGAGCCACTAGTTACTTTGCAAAAATTGGTTCTAGTTTGCCTGCGAGCATGAACGCTGAGAAAATTTCAATCGTGGGTCTTCTGACGTTGTGTTGTATTTCTTCAGTAATAATTATGGCGCTGTACCGCTGGATCAGTCTGCACGTCCTAACAGATCCAAAATTTCATGATTCAACCAAAGTAAAAGTTAAAAAGAAGAAAGAACAAAAATCTCTAAAAGATAGCTTCGTCTTTTTGTTTAAGTCTAAATACTTGATGTATATAGCCATGCTTGTGATAGCATATGGCGTTTCCATAAATTTGATCGAAGTTACATGGAAAAACCAGTTGAAAGAACTCTATCCATCTACAATAGAGTATTTAGCTTTTCAAGGTATGTACAATCGCTTAGTTGGCTGGACTACAGTAATTATGATGCTTTTTGTTTCAGGTAATGTTTTACGGAAATTTGGCTGGACCATAACAGCTTTAATTACCCCTGTTACATTACTTATTTCAGGCATGGGGTTTTTTGGCTGCCTGATTTTCAAGGAACAGCTGGGTCCTGTATTTATCATGTTAGGTGGAATGACGCCTTTATTGTTTGCAGTTATATTTGGAACATTTCAAAATGTTATCAGCAAATCATCTAAATATTCTCTTTTTGACCCAACCAAAGAAATGGCATATATCCCTTTAGATGATGAGTCAAAAACAAACGGTAAGGCAGCTGTAGACGTAGTAGCTTCAAGGTTAGGAAAGGCAGGAGGATCGTTAATTCTACAGATGCTTCTGCTAATAGGTCCCTTGGCAACAATAACACCACATGTCGCATTCATAGTGTTTTTTATTATTTTTGCATGGATGTTTGCTGTTAAAAAATTAGGTATAGAGTTTAGCCGTATGAGCTCGGGTAATATGTCAGCTTAAATTGGGCATTGGGTTCCTGATGTGTCGCATCTAGGCCCAATACTTAGCTAACTATTCTTATAGTAAGAATAAGTTTTGTCATAATTCAGTCATAATTTTTAGCAACTTAAAGCATACTTGGAGAATGGGGCACAAAAGTTGCCTGCAAATGCAGCAACATTAAGTGGTGAAATGAACCAATAATGAGTGAAGATTAGTAATAATTTCTATTGCCATTTACTTATTTAAAAAAATATAAATTTACGTTAAATTAAATTTATGATGAAATTATGTAAAAATTCAAAAGTAAATGTTGGTAACAGGAAACTAATTTCAGGAATAGCTGAAGTTTTGATGAAATGTTTTTTATATTATTTCATTTTTCCTAAGTTAGCTAATGCTACTTTAGAGCGTGCTGGATGGCCTAGATATTTGATAACAAAATTCGATATTTCTAATAGATCTTCAATTTTAACACCAGTCTCTATACCCAGGCCATTTAACATATAAACAACATCTTCCGTTGCAACATTCCCAGATGATCCTCTTGCATATGGGCACCCACCAAGTCCAGCTATTGATGAATCAACTATGTGAATTCCTTCTTGCAGACAAGCATAGATATTGACTAATGCCTGTCCATAAGTGTCATGAAAATGTACAGCAATTTTATCTATTGAAAGCTCATTTTTTACTGCTTGGACCAAGGCTACAGCTTCTTTTGCTGTGCCAATACCAATGGTATCACCCAAAGAAATTTCATAACATCCAAGGGAGTCAAGTATTTTAACCAGCTTAATAATATCTTGCATTTTAGTTTTACCACTATAAGGGCAGCCTAGAACACAGGAGATATATCCACGTATTTTGTAATTATGCTCTTTTGCAGCATTCGCAACATTACGCATTTTGGTGATAGATTCATCAATACTACAGTTGATGTTTTTCTTGGAAAATTCTTCTGATGCTGAGGCAAAAAGTGCAATGGTATCAATAGGTGTTTTCATTGCATCTTTTAATCCCTGTACGTTAGGAATTAATACTGGGTAATTTTTATTAGGAGCTTTATTTATACCTAGCATAACCTCGCTAGCGTCTTGCAATTGGGGGATCCATTTTGGCGAGACAAAACTAGTACACTCAATAGTCGAGATACCAGTTTTAGATAATTTATTGATGAGCTCAATTTTCACATCAGTAGGTACTGAGGATGCCTCATTTTGTAAACCATCTCGTGGTCCAACTTCCACTATTTTAACTTTACTTGGTAGTGTCATATTCACCTCAATCTTCGCTCATGTTAATAAGCACTTGCCCTGTGCTTACAAAATCACCAACTTTACAAGTTATAGCATTTATTGTTTTAGTTTTACCAATTGATATTGAATGCTCCATTTTCATTGCTTCAAGAACAATGACAACAGTACCAGTTTTCACTTTATCACCGTTTTGAGCATTTACTTGCCTGATCACACCAGACATTGGGCTTGTGATAATATTTTCATCATGTTCATTTATGCCTATGGAGTAATGACCTCTAGTTGTGAAGTTGAAATCATACTTTGCAAAAGTTAAAAAGCAATTGGTCTCAGTTATATGGAAATATGCTTTTGTAAATTCACCATCAATTTTCATTGAAAGTGAATTATTTTCAATAGTAATGTCAGTGGCATTATGCTCACAATTATTTGTAATGATTTGCCATGAGGCAACATTAACTAAAATTGCTTCTAAATTATAAATTTCACTATTGAACCCTAAAGTTGCTTTAAAGCAACTGGAGGAGTTAACTCGTAGAGATAAGCAGGAAGATGTCACCTGTAAAGCCATAGTAGCAATAATTAGAGCTTTATTTATAACATCATCTGGTGCTGTAATGATGTCAATATCATTATTGTCTAAAGTCTGGGTGTTATAAGAAAAATTTCTAAATTTATTCGAGGATATTATTTGTCGTAAGAAAGTAATATTATTAGTAAGTCCAAATATTGCATAATTATTTAAAAAATCAGATTAATTATTTACTGCCGTATCTCTATCTTTTCCATAGGCGATAACTTTAGACAACATTGGGTCGTAAAACATACTTACGTTAGTTCCAGTAGTGACTCCGTTATCTATTCTGATATCAGTGGCAGTTTGTTCTTGAATATACTCTATTGTACCTGTTGCTGGGAGAAAATCATTTGCGGGATCTTCTGCATAAATACGACACTCAATCGCATGTCCTGAATTTGTAATTTCATTTTGCGTAAATGGAATAGCGATGCCATTGGCAATTTCAATTTGTAGTTTTACAATATCAATGCCGGTTATCATTTCAGTTACAGGATGTTCTACTTGTAGTCTGGTATTAACCTCTAAAAAATAAAAAGCATTATCTTCAACTAAAAATTCAAATGTTCCAACACCCTCATAACCTAATTGATTGGTGGCATGAGTAACACATGCAAACATTTTTTCTTTTATTTCTTGATTCATATCAATAGCTGGAGCTTCTTCAATTACTTTTTGATGGCGACGCTGTAATGAGCAATCACGCTCAAATAGATGTATGACATTTCCTTGCTGGTCTGCGGCTATCTGAATTTCAATGTGCCGGGCTGCAGTTAGAAATTTTTCAGCCAATAGGCAGGAGTCACCAAATGCTCCAAGTGCTTCACGTCGACAAGATTCAATAGCTGGTATTAATTCAGATTTTTTGTATACAATGCGCATACCTTTGCCGCCACCACCACAGCTAGCTTTTATAAGCATGGGATATCCAATCATAGAGACAAGATTATCTAGATTGCTATTGTCATCTTTAATTATGCCACCAGGTAGAAGAGGCACCATAGCTTTTTTCATAAATTCTTTTGCTAGGGCTTTATTACCCATAACTTCTATAGTTTTAGTTGTAGGTCCAATAAATTTGATTCCTGCAGACTCAAGAGTTTTAGCAAAGTTACTGTTTTCTGATAAGAAACCATAACCTGGATGAACTGCATCAATATTATATTTTTTAGCTAAGGAGACTATCTTGTCAATATTTAGGTAGCTATCAACAGCTGGCGAGTTACCTAAACAATATGCCTCATCAGCAATCAAGGCATGTTTGCTATATTTATCTGCATAAGAGTAAACAGCTATGGAGCAGATATTAAGTTCTCTAAGAGTCTTAATGATTCGGCAGGCAATTTCACCGCGGTTTGCTATTAATATTCTGTTAAACATTCTATTTTTTCATTTGAGGATTTGTAGAATATTTTATCATGTAGCGTGTTGTGACCTCCACTATATGACGAAGTTTAGATGAAAAGCCTTGAATTTGTCTTTTGAGCATATAGTTAACAGATAATTTTATCTAAAGATTAACCGTGGATTGCTAGGTGAATGACTATGTTGGTTGGTGATTGTAACAAATTTCAGATATAGCCTAGCGAGATAATTGTGAGATTCATACAGCTAGCATCATCTTAGCTAATGCAAATGGTCAATAATAATGATTAGTGGTAGTTAGCGTATATCCTATTTTGTTAAGATGATAAATTAGATAAAATTTATCGATGTCATTTCATGCTTATATTAAAGATCATAATAATATAGATGTTCTATCTGTAGCTTTAGTAAATATAGAAAATTATTTATATTGTTCAGGATATTTTGAATATCATATAGACTTGATATGTTCCGGAAAAACATTGGACGTATTTGAATTATATGAATTAGTTTTTGCAGATAGAGTTCAAGTATGTATATTTAAAAAAATAATACAAACAAATTTGTTAAATGATGGGAAATATAGAGTGAAGACTCTTGCTTGCTCACCTCAATCTTTACTTCAAAGTATATATAAACAAAAAAGTTGGCTCAAAACAAGTATTGGAAATATAGTTCATGACTTAGTTAGTCCTATGCAAGATAAATTTAATATGCGTGTGATTATTGAGATGCAAGATGAAAAATATTTTTTCATCCAAAGGAGTCATAATAATTTCAAGTGCTTATATGACATTTTACAAGAGTATAACGCTGTCGTTCATATAAGTATGATTAATTGTGTTTTGCAATTTAAAATAATATCTCAACAAGAGCAGGTGATTAATATTCATGATATAGATGCTATTGAAATATCTTTAAAACAAAAATTAAATTCTAAAGAGGTTATGCTAGGGCCATATATAAAAAAAACATGCCGTGTCTATAAAGGAGAAAATAATTCTTTTAGCTCAACTAAAGTTAAAGAGCTGCAAATTATAGGCACAAAACATAATATAAAAGTAGGGCAGCAGGTTGTTTATAATGGTGATAGATATACTGTTAGTGTGATTGGGTTTTGTTATAGAACATATAAAGGATATGACTTAGTTGTTAATATATTTTTAGTCGAGGACTTGGAAATAAATAAACATCAAAATGAAGGGGTATTACTTGGCTATGCTAAAGTGGAAAAGGTATATACAGAAAATAATAGCATGTTCATTCAGTCATTGTTGGATGATAATAGGGAGCTTCCTTTGCCAATCATGCCAATTATAAGTCTGCGAAATTCAAAAACACTTAATGTCAGACATTCATACAAACGAAACAGTACTGTCATGGTGGCAAGATTATATAACACTGATAACTTTATTGCTTTGCCATGCGCATATGATGAATTAAATAAAAGTATTACATCATATAAGGAGGATGCATTGCTGCAAAGCACCGAAACATATTTATCTTTAAGTGAGTCAGGAATTAAATTTTATGTTAGCTCGCTTTGTCAAAACATGACATGTGAACAATGGAATATAAATACAGATAAGTTACATTATTCCTCAGAGAGGATGACAATTGAAAATGTGGAAAAAAAGATTGTAGATGTAACCGATATGGTTAATTTTAGTATTAAAGATGAGATGGAGATGGAAAGTAAGACAATTACAGTTGATGCACCACGAATAAATTACAATAGTGAGAAAATTGTTAGAGATATTGATAATGTAGAGGCAAAATTTGATCAGCTATTGATAGAGAATAAAGAAGGACAGTTGCTAATTGATAAACTAATTGTTAATGGTGAAACATTAAATCTATCTGTAAATAATATTCATGTGAATTCATCTGACATTACACTCCAGACCTCAGGTGCAAGTATAAGAATATCAAGAACAGCTATTGATGTTAGTGCTAGCACTGTTAATCTAGGGCGTGGCTTTGTAGTGTATAATGGCGTGGTGATCAATTGAAATAATTAGTGATTTTTATAATTAAGACTTAAAGTCATATATACTCACTAATTCTATTTAGGACACCTAGGCCTAGGAACAGCAGGTCGACTTGGGCGAATATCATGTCCCAATCTATTATTTTGCTGGACGACTCTGCTTAGATTTTGATTAACACCAAAATTAACGTTTTCATCATCAATATTCACTTTTATCATATATCCTTGGATTAGAGCTTGTGTATACATTTTTCCAGGCTCTGGTGCGCCCATAGCACCATTTCTAAAGGTATGCCCCGAGACATTAATGATGGAAATATCACTGGTTGCAAATTGCTCTCTTTCTCTTATTTTATTAATTATAGATTCTATTTGAGTGTCAGATAGCCTTACAGACTCTTTATTGTTTCTTTTATTTTTATTAGGCATAGCTCTCTCTATTTACATTATTATTGATTTCTTTTTTTAAAGTATAGATTAAAAAAGTCATGAAAATGTAATATAACTTGATTGTAGTCGTACAATAACAAGTGTGTAGTATCATCAGATGCAGTTTATATTATACATGCTAATTATAATTGTATATTAAGAATTATTTTCCCAAAATTGTATAATGAGTAAATATAAAATCGATTATAAAATATATAGCTAGAATAGTTGATGGCATATTATAGTCATTTTTTGTAATTCACAAAATTTATTGTCAGATGTAATCCTGCAATCCCATGTGATGTCAGGATGTTTGCATGGGTATACTCAACAAAGTAGGAGCTTAAGGCATGTTTTTATTTAAAAAGGCTTGAATACCAGCTTGGCCTTCTTCTGATACTCTAAGTTTAGCAATAAGGTTGCAATAATATTCTTGGCTGTGTTTTATATCTTTTATATTGTCTTTATCGAGCATGGTCTTTACATTAGCCAGTGCATTTTTCCCTAAATGACATATTTTATTGGCAAGCTCAAATGTATCACTATCTAAATCTTCATTGCTACAAATTTCATGTACTAAATTTGCATCTTTAGCTTCTTTAGCGGTAAATCTTTTAGCTGTAAGCATCCAGTATTTAGCAACTCTGTTACCTAGAGCTTGGGTTATGTATGGGGAAATAATTGCTGGTACAAGACCTAGTTTTACTTCAGATAGACAAAAGCTTGATTTCTCTGCGCAAATAGCTATATCACAGGCAGAAATCAGGCCAACACCGCCACCAAAAGCACTGCCTTGAACTTTAGCAATTGTAGGTTTTGGGCAAGAGTAAATAGTAAATAGCATATCAGAAAGAGTTTTAGCATCATTAAAGTTATCTTGCTCTGAATAGTTAATCATATTTTGCATATGATTTAAATCTGCTCCTGCACAGAAGTTTTCACCATTACTATGTAGTATTATGACTTTAACCTTTGGGTTATCAGACATTGTTTGGAAGCTATTTTGTAAAGATGTTATCATTTCCGCATTAAATGCATGATGAACATCTGGACGATTTAGCCCTATATAACCAATGTTAGATTCAATTTTAGATAGTATTGGGGCTGACATTAATGCTTCCTTACATTCTGAATACGCCAAAATTAGTATTAGGAATATCTGCTTGCGCACATACACTAAGAGCTAAGCCTAAGATATCTCTAGTTTGAATAGGATCTATAATCCCATCATCCCAAATTCTGGCACTAGAGTAGTATGCATCACTTTGTTCTGCAAAATCTGATGATATTTTGTCTTCTAGTTTTGCAACTTCATTTTCAGTTAGTTTTTGGCCTTGTTTTTTTAGTTTAGCTTGTTGTACTTGTGACATAACTTTAGCTGCTTGCTCACCGCCCATGACAGCTGTTTTGGCGTTTGGCCAGATCCAGAGAAATCTTGGATCATAAGCTCTGCCACACATACCATAGTTCCCAGCACCGTAGCTGCCACCGACAATCACTGTAAGTTTGGGGATCTTAGCATTAGCAACAGCCATAACCATTTTAGCACCGTGTTTTGCTATACCTTCTGCCTCATATTTGCTTCCAACCATAAAGCCTGTAATATTTTGTAGAAATAAAAGTGGTATTTTCCTTTGGCAGCAAAGTTGAATAAAGTGAGCGCCTTTTTGCGCTGATTCACTAAATAAAACACCGTTATTAGCTATTATGCCAACAGGGAATCCATGGATGTGAGAAAAACCACATACTAAAGTATCACCATAGTGTGTTTTAAATTCATCAAGGTTGGAATCATCAGTTAATCTGGCAATGATTTCTCTAATATCAAATGGTATTTTAGGATCATTAGGTATTATACCCATAATATCCTCTATTGGATATTTGGGTGGTAAGTACTCATCATTTTGTTTAATACTTGAGATTGGCGCTGGAAGGGATGCAACAATTTTTCTTGCTATGTCGAGGGCATGATGATCATTTTCAGCAAAATGGTCTGAAACACCAGATTTTTTACAATGTACATTTGCTCCGCCTAAGTCTTCCGCTGACACTACTTCACCAGTGGCAGCTTTTACTAAAGGTGGTCCTGCTAAAAAAATTGTTGCCTGATCTTTTACCATAATAGACTCATCAGCCATCGCTGGGACGTATGCTCCCCCAGCTGTACATGAGCCCATAACAACAGCTATTTGGCAAATACCGTTAGCAGACATATTAGCTTGGTTGAAAAAAATTCTTCCGAAGTGTTCTCTATCTGGAAATACTTCGCTTTGATGGGGTAGGTTGGCACCACCTGAGTCAACCAAATATATACATGGTAAATTATTTTCTTGGGCTATAGCTTGGGCGCGCAAGTGTTTTTTTACTGTGATTGGATAGTAAGTGCCTCCTTTTACGGTGGCATCATTTACAATAATTATACATGCTTGATTATTAACATAACCGATACCAGAGATAATACCAGCAGAAGCAATATTCGCATCATACATATCAAAAGCTGCAAGTTGAGATAACTCTAAAAAAGCACTACCAGTATCGATAAGATACTCAATACGATCCCTTGGAAGTAGTTTCCCTCTAGATGTATGCTTGGCATTTGCTTTTTCTCCACCACCTTGTTTAATTGCTTCAACTCTATCATACAAAGTATCTAATAAACTTTGATAAGCCGAGGCATTACTTTTAAATACCATTGATGATACGTCTATGTTGCTTACTATGCTTGGCATGAGTTTAGATCCTTTCTATTGCAATTGCAGTAGCTTCACCACCACCTATACATAGTGATGCAACTCCTTTTGATAAATCATTTTTTTGTAATGCTGAAATTAACGTACATAAAATTCTTGTTCCTGTAGCACCCACTGGATGTCCAAGAGCACAAGCTCCACCATGGATATTTACTTTAGCATGATCTAATTTCAGGTCATGCATTGCGGCCATTGTTACGACAGCAAAAGCCTCATTAATTTCAAATAAATCTACGTCATTGATTGACCAGTTGGCTTTGTTCAATACTTTAGAAATTGCACCAATTGGGGCAGTAGTAAACCATGCAGGCTCGTGTGCATTAGTTGCATGGGCTACAATTTTGGCAACTGGTGTTAGAGATAATGATTTTGCTTGTGATTCGCGCATCATAATAAGTGCGGCAGCACCATCAGAGATTGAGCTGGAGTTAGCTGCGGTTACTGTGCCATTTTTTTTAAATGCAGGTTTTAAATGAGGAATTTTATCCGGTCTAGCAACTTTAGGTGTTTCATCTTCTAGTACTGTTACATTCTCTCTTTTGATTTTTATATCAACTGCGGTAATTTCATTTTTAAAGAGGCCTTTTTCAGTAGCTGCTCTGGCACGTTGTAAAGACTCTAACGCAAATTCATCTTGAGATTCTCTACTGAAATTATATTTAGTCGCAGTATCATCAGCGTAAGCACCCATAAGTTTGCCTGGCTCATAAGCATCTTCCAAGCCATCAACAAACATATGATCAAGAACTTGTCCGTGGCCCATGCGCATTCCAGAGCGAGCTTTAGGCAAAATATACGGGGTTTGTGTCATATTTTCTATACCAGCAGCAACCATAACACTAGCACTATTTGCAACGAGACTATCATGAGCCATCATAGTTGCTTGCATGCCTGAGCCACACATTTTATTAACTGTAGTACATCCAGTAGTGTTTAATAGACCAGCACCAAGAGCTGCTTGTCTTGCAGGGGCTTGCTTTAAACCTGCAGATAGTACACAGCCAACAATAGCTTGTTCTACTTGTTCAGCTTGAAGATTTGCACGTTCAAGCGCAGCTTTAATTACAATACTACCAAGTTCTGTTGCGCTAGTATTAGAATATACTCCTTGAAAAGCTCCGATTGGAGTTCTAGCATAACTTACTATAACAATTGGATCGTCAGTATTATTCATTTTAATTTCTCCACACTAAGGCTTTGTCTGATTAAATATCTCGCGACCAATTAACATTCGGCGGATCTCAGAAGTTCCAGCCCCTATTTCATATAACTTGGCATCACGTAGAAGTCTTCCAGCTTTATATTCATTTATATAACCGTTACCACCAAGACACTGTATTGCTTGTAATGCCATTTGTGTGGCTTGTTCTGCAGGAAATAAGATAGCAGAAGCGGCATCTCTATTAGTTATGTTACCTTTATCACAAGCGATAGCGGTATTGTATACCAAAGATCGACAAGCATTTAGGATCGTATACATATCAGCCACTTTGCCTTGCATTAGCTGAAATTCACCAATGGCTTTACCAAATTGTTTTCGCTCATGGAGATATGGAATTACGACATCAAGACAAGCTTGCATAATACCTAGTGGTCCTCCGGCCAAAACAACACGCTCAAAATTTAAACCACTCATGAGAACTTCAATACCACAATTTTCTTTGCCAATAATATTGCTAATAGGTATGGAGCAATTATCAAAAACTAATTCGCAAGTATTAGAGCCACGCATACCTAATTTATCTAGTTTTTGTGCAGTAGAGAATCCAGGAAAATTTTTCTCAACAATAAATGCAGTGATGCCACGTGAATTTTTTTCAGGATCAGTTTTAGCATAAACCACTATAGTATCAGCATCAGGACCATTAGTGATCCACATTTTAGTGCCATTTAATATATAGTTGTTACCACTTTTTTCTGCATAGAGCTTCATACTTACTACATCAGAACCAGAGTTGGATTCACTCATTGCTAGGGCGCCAACATGTTCACCTGAGATTAATTTGGGTAGGTATTTACTTTTTTGCTCGTTATTACCATTTAAGTTTATTTGGTTAACACAAAGGTTTGAATGTGCACCATAGCTTAGGCCTACGGAGGCTGAAGCACGGCTAATTTCTTCCATAGCAATAACATGTTCTAGATATCCCATGTTTGTGCCGCCATACTGTTCATCAACGGTAATACCTAGAAGTCCCATTTGTCCTAATTTAGGCCAAAGAGCATTTGGAAATTCATTTTCTTGGTCAATGCGCTCTGCTAATGGGGCAATTTCTTGTTGAGAAAATTTGCGTACAGAATCCCTCAGCAAGTTAGTTACTTCAGGTAGGTTATGATTTAACATCTCTAACATAAATATTTCCTACAATTTTAGCTATGCATATGATAGCACTTTTTAGGGTTGCGCGAAGCTTGGCTCGACATGCTAGACTGGCAAAGCTAAAAGGGGAAAATCATGGAACTAAATGAATTGACTGTTATGGTTACTGGTGGCGCACAAGGGCTTGGCCTTGCAACAGCCAAACATTTAACCGAACAGGGTGCGCAACTAATATTGTTGGATTTATCTGAAGAGCAATTAGCTGAAAATGCTGATGAGTTAGGAGCAAGATATTTCGTTGCTGATGTAACAGATGAAGCTAGGATTGGTGAAATTTTCACCCAATTAGCTGATGAGTCACATGTACCAAGAGTTTGCGTGAACTGTGCCGGTATTGTTTTAGCAATGAAAATGTTATCAAGCCAAGGTGACATGGAACCTTCTTCATTTAGGAAGGTTATTGAGGTTAACCTAATTGGTACCTATAACATTATGTTCAATGCAGCTAAATGTATGAAAGATCTTGAGCCAATTAATGATGATAATGAGCATGGATTAATTATAAATACTTCTTCGGTTGCAGCCTTTGAGGGACAGATAGGCCAGGTGGCTTATAGTGCATCAAAAGGTGGCGTTGCAGCATTAACATTGCCTGCAGCACGTGAGTTAGCCAGACATGGAATTAGAGTAAACACTATAGCTCCAGGACTTATGAACACGCCAATGCTAGCAAGTCTGCCAGATGCTGCTAAAGAAAATTTAATTGCAACAACAGTCTTTCCTAAACGGTTAGGTCATCCTAGTGAATTTGCCATGCTATGTGAACAAGTGATAAGGAATCCACTATTAAATGGTACAACTATAAGGCTAGATGGAGGCGTAAGATTAACAGCTAAGTAATATAAATATATGATTATTTTTGTTAGCATACAAAATGCGCAGTTCTCAAACTTATCGCTGTTTTTAGTAAAGTTATAAAATTTTGATGAGTATTTGAAGGTGTAAATAATATTAAAAATATTTTCAATATTGCCTGGCTTCCTATTCGTATGATTTGCATTCCGTGCTTTCTATTAATTTTATTTGGCCTGCTTGTCATGATTATCTACAACACCTTGTATATTAAGTAATAGATTAACAAAATCTATGAGGCCAGCCTCTACCGCAGAGATTAAAGTGTCATTATCAACATTTATAGTCTCGGCCATCACAAATTATTCATGATAGAGTGTAATATGTAGAAATATTATACTCTATCAATATGTGGATATGATTTAGTAGATAATTAAACGGTGAGTAGGTGTATTTTGCCTCGAACCATTATGTTAGAGAGTCCCAAAGTCGTTATGAAGAAAACTTTTACTTTATTCTTCCATAACTCCCCATTGAATATTTGGCCAATCAATTTCAAGGTCTGAGTCAAGAACTTGTTCTGTGACAGGGCCTAATTTTGCTGCAAAATTATATTTTTCAGGAACAAGGTAATAAAAAAAATGAGATTCATTTTCAGTGCTGCTTTCTTTTATGAGCTTTCCCCAAGTATAGGTAGTGCTAGTCGAATTTTGAGCTGGTGATTCTGTTAAGTTTGGTATAAATTGAACTGGAATATTATTTTTTTCGCCTTCAGACAACACAGAGGAAAATTCTATTAAATAGTTGTCTTCATTTTTTTTGAAAACTAAATTTTTTGCTGTGGTCTTAATCCTAAAAAAAACATTACCATCTTGAAATATAAATTTATTTATTCTAGTTTTAGGCATTGATTGCCCCTGGGTTATCTTTTTTTTGTCTCTTTTGAGATTTGGCAAGGATCTCTATGTAGAAAGACTCTATATCCTTTGCAGCAAGCTTAGTTATGTTCGAAGAAATTTCTTCTACATGAATAACTAATGCGCTCTCATCATTTTCACCAATTTTACAATCAAAACCCCAGAAGTCAGCATCATCAGGAATTGATTTTCTTCTTTCTCTGGATATATATTTATTTATTTCCTGACGAATAGAGTCAACCTGTCTTTCTCTTTTTTTGTTGGTAACATTAAAATTAAATGTTTTTTTCATATTTTTTGTCCTTTATTTCTGAGATTTTCGCTCTATGTTTTTTACGAACTTGTTTGTCTAAATAAGAAAAATTTGTTACATAGTATATCTGACGTACTATTTGGTTCATTACCTTTAACCAAATGAGTTTTTACATCAAAGTTATCACTATGATTACCTGTTGAAATCACTGGCCTGACAGCTCAGTGGTGGAGGCGGCGGGATTTGAACCCGCGTCCGCAAGCGCTCTCCCCTTGGATCTACATGCTTAGCTAAACATAAAAATTTAACATCATGTTTTGCTGCCTAGCAGGCTTATATGATGCGATCTCTTATAATTTAGCTATTTACATTAGAGCAATGTAATTAGCGATCCTATGTAAATCGACCCCTGAATATCTAACGCATAAGAACATTAGGTCAGAGGGCATTCGTCAGTTTTTTAAGCTGCTAGTGCGTAGTTTTTATCGTTGGCAGTTATATTTGCCTGCAGCTAATTTTAACGAGATTAAGCTACATACTCGGCATGCCCCTTAGGCTTTACAACTCCCGTCGAAGCCAAAAAACGCCCCCCAGGAGAGTTGAGCTTAGCATAAAATCACATACTTGGGAATTTTATTAACCGCGTTTTAGAATTCTGGCTTTATCTCTAGCCCATTCTCTATCTTTGACACAAGAGCGCTTGTCATGGTGTTTTTTACCTTGGGCCAGGCCAAATCTAAGTTTAACTATGTTTTTTTTCCAATACATCTGTAATGGAATCAAGGTATGGCCTTTACGTTCAACATGCCCAATAAGAATACTAAGTTCTTTTCGGTGTAGCAGAAGTTTTCTTGTTCTAGATGGCTCTGCAATTACATGTGTACATGCAGAAATTAGAGGAGATACAAGAACATTAAGTAAGAAGGCTTCACCTTTACGGATCACTACATAGCTATCTGAAAGCTGTACTTTGCCTTGGCGGATGCTTTTTAGTTCCCAACCTTGCAGGACTATGCCCGCTTCATAATCACTTTTAATTTCGTAATCATAGCGTGCACGTTTATTTACCGCAATAGTACTACTAGATGCTTTAGTTTTCGATTTTTTACTCATAATGCAAGCTATTCTAGCTCAACACTTGCAAAGTTAAAAGCGTTAGGCTAAAAATAGTAGCATTTTATGGATAAAAGTATAGATGCCGAAGATAAGCCAGAAGTTGTTAGTAGAATATTCGCCAGAGCAAATGTTTGCTTTGGTGAATGATATTGAACAATATCCAAAGTTTCTACCAGGATGTACCAGTGCAAAGATATTATCGGTAAGAGAGTCTGGGTTAACGGCGAGGGTCGATCTTGCTCGGGGACCCGTGAGTATGAATTGGGTTAGTGAAAATATTAATATCGAACCAAGTTCTATAGAAATGAATTATATTGAGGGGTCATTTTCAAGTATGCATGGATATTGGAGTTTTGCTTCTGATCCAGAAGGTAATTGCATGATTGAATTTACTTTAAATTATAGTTTTTCATCTAAATTTATTGAATTGACGTTGAATCCAATATTAAGTTTTATGATCTCAACTATTGTTTATTGTTTTAAGGAGCAAGCTGAAAAGGTCTATACAAATGAGTGAAAAATTTGTCGAAGTTATTTATATACCAGGTGATGGTAAGCAATGGTTGGAAAAAATAGAACTAACCTCAGGTATGACTGTTGCCAGCGCTATAGCAAAAACATCTTTTTATAAGAAATATCCTGAATTGAGCACAAAAGATTGCCCTGTGGGAATATGGTCAATGCAGTGTGAGTTATCAACAATATTGAAGGTTAACGACAGAGTCGAGATATATAGAAAATTAATACTTGATCCAAAGGAGCGGCGTAAAATTAAGGCCAAAGAGCAAGGCTTTGACCTTAAGAATAATCGTAAACAATAGAGTTAATCATTAATTTTTTTAAGTTTAGGTATACTTACTGTCCCAGCATATGTCTGTAATGTACTATTTGAAAAGTTTAGAACTAATTTCTTTTCTTCTCTGGGTTTGTCATCACCTGGGATTAAGTAGTATGTATATACCCATTTATCGGTATCTAATCGTGGTATTAAGGCAGGAGTACCCATTATTTTAGATACTTGGCTTTTAGGCATACCTTTATACAATTTGTTTAGATTACCTTCTTCAATCGCATTGCCCTGGCGGATATCATTTCTGAAGATTTTAAAGTAACTGCATTGGCACAAGCCAGAGACAAATAAGCTTAATATCAATAATCGGACAGGAACATTTCTCATAGTTAGGCAACCTTAATAGTAATTTTCGTGAGATTATACCATAAATCGCATAAATCCAATAAGAACTACAGTGCAAAGGTACCTAACTAATTATATTTATGGTATAACTACTAAATTGATATAAGGTATTTAAAGTATGTTATCTGTATGAGCATAATTGAAAGCAAGAAAGAGCATATTAAAAATGCTGGCTTAAAGGTTACGACTGCTAGAGTTGTGATCCTGGGAATATTTGAACAAAAACCAAATGCTCATTTTAGTGCAGAGGATCTTTATCACGTCCTTGTAGCAGAAGGCTATGATTTTAGTTTGGCCACAGTTTATCGAGTTTTGACTCAGTTTGAAAAGGCTGGAATGTTGATGAAGCATAGATTTGAAGAAGAAAAATCTGTATATGAGTTAGCATCAGATGAGCATCACGATCATTTGGTGTGTGTTAAATGTGGCAAAATTGAAGAATTTAATGACTCAATAATAGAGCAACGCCAAGTTGAAGTAGCAAAGAAGTTTAATTTTAAAATGACTGAGCATAGCCTGTCTATGTATGGTTTGTGTAATGTTTGTCAGTAACTATTTAGTTGTTAAGTAAATGCTTGGCATGAGCTATAGCCTCAGTATTTAAGTTTTCATTGCTGATTAACCCTGCTATGGCTGTTTGGCGATCTTTATCATTAAGCAAAGTAATTTTAGAGCATGTTATATTTTTGTGTACAGATTTTTCAATATGCCAATGTGTTCCAGGTTGCGCAGCTACATTGGGGTGGTGTGTTATACAAATTATCTGATTATTCTTACCTAGCTTATAAATGCATTCACCAACTAGAGCTGCAGCTTTACCGCTAACTCCTGTATCAATTTCATCAAAAACAGATACTGGAATGTTTACATGTTTTGCTGTAGCGCTGGAAATAGCAAGATTCACTCTGGCAAGTTCACCACCCGAGGCCGTTTTACTCATGGGCTGTAGCTCTTGCCCTGGATTTGTACTAAGCATAAATTCAATGCTTGTATTTCCATTAGCATTTATATTTTCAGTTGTAGCTAGTTCTATTTGTAGTTTAACTTTTTCAAGGCCTAAATCAGATAAATTCTGCAATACATCTTGTTCTAATTTTGTTTTAGCCGTTAGTCTTTTTTTATGTAATTTTTTCGCAACATCTTCACAGTCAATTAACTTGTTTGCTATATCTTGCTCAAGTTGTGCGACTTGTGATTTACTAAAATTATGTTGTTCTAATTTTTCTTTTAGTTCAAGGTAATGCTGAGCCAGGTTCTCAGGTTTAATATCATGTTTTCTAGCTAAAGAATGATATAGCGATAATCTATCATTAAGGTTTTTGTAAGATTGTGGATTTGTATCAATATTAGTAAGTTGTAATTTCATTTCTTCATTAACTTCATCAATAAGGATAGAGCACTGCTGTAATAAATTTAAAGAGACATCGACACTTGGTACTAGAGATGCAATTGAATTTAAATCACCGATGCATTTTTGTAAGTTAGATTGCATGGAGCTGTCAGAACTATATAATTGATATTCTATGGAAGAAAAGGTTTCTTGAATGTCCTGTGAATTTGCCAGTTTATTATATTCAGTAACAACTGCTGGGTATTCGTTAATAGTTGGAGCAAATTCTTCTAATTCCTTAACTTGATATGCTAGAAGCTGAATATTAAAATTTGCCAAATCTTCTAATTCTTGTTTTTGACAACAAAGCTCTTTATAAGACTCAAAACAACTTTTCATTGTCATTAATAGATTGCTATGAGAACCATAACAATCTAAAAGTTCTAGTTGAGAGCTTCGTTTCTGCAATTGGTGTGTTTGGTGTTGTGAATTAATGCTGATTAAATCTTCACCCAAGGATTTAATTAATGATAACGAGGCTGGTTGATCGTTGATATAGGCTTTACTTCTGCCATTGCTGTGAATAATTCTTTTTATGAAGAGATCATCTTCTATTTCAATATCAGTTGTTTTTAATTTACTGATGACTGATGAATTATTACTGATATCAAAATGGGCAATCACTTCTAGTTGTTGCTCATTAGAACGCAATAGATCAGTAGTGCCACGTGCCCCTAGTGCTAAGCTGAGTGCTTTTACGATAATAGACTTACCTGCACCTGAGCCACCAGTTATAATATTAAGGCCGCTTTGAAAATTCACTTGCATTTTTTCTACGATAGCGAAATTTTTTATATATAAACATATCAACATAAGAGCAACATTCTACTATTTGGAAGTCAATAAAATTATAGCAAAATGTGACCATATTGGAAGTATATACAGTACTAAATAGTTCTCAAACAAATTAAATGTTAAGAAGATGACTTGCTTGGGTATCGATCGGAGCTACTGTTCAAGTTCCATCCAAGCTTCTCACGCAATACAGAGTAATAATTATAACTTTCAGGGTGGATTAGCTGGATTTGTTTATCATACCCGGATATTACAATCTCATCACCAGGAGACACAGTAAAATGAACTTGACCATCACAGGATATTCGCGCATCAGATGAATTTTCTTTCGAGAGAACCACTGATATTTTGCTATTCTCATGTATCACAAGTGGCCTTGCACTTAATGTATGGGGAAACATTGGAACAATTAGTATGTTAGGTAGCGTTGGGTAGACAATCGGCCCACCTCCAGATAAAGCATAAGCTGTTGAGCCTGTAGGAGTAGAGATAATAAGTCCGTCAGAGCGCTGGTGTAATACATAGTTATCGTCAATAAATATTTCAAATTCAATCAGTCTTGCTATATCACCGTTATAGATAACGATATCGTTAAGTGCACATTGATAGTGTTCAGATTGGCTATCGACATTAACCTTTAGCAGGCTACGGTTATCAACCTTGTATTTCCCGTTGAAAACATCGTTTAGTGTTGTTTCCATTTGTGCAGGAGAGATATCTGTTAAAAATCCTAATCGGCCACGATGGATCCCAAGTATTGGGGTGTTACCATCTACTACAGCCCTAGCTGCATTGAGCAGGCTACCATCACCACCGACAACTATAACTAGATCACATACTTTAGAAAGATTATCTTTTTCAATAGGAGATTCATCTTGTAGCTCGATCAAATGTGAGAGTGTTTCTGTTTCAATATAGGTTTTGATCCTTTGCACTTGAAGATAATTTATTAGTTGAGTAACACATATTCGTGTTTGTGGATCATTGGTTTTACCGAAGATGCCAACAGTTGTAAATTTGCTAGTCATGTCAAAACTCCATACCATCCCTATTAGTCTATCATGGAATTTTGACAAGTATAATCCTACATATTTGTTAGTCAGTTATCTTTGGGTAATATAGAGATTTTTTTAAAGCCTTGAAATTATTACATGAGGTCCATATATTATCGTGAGCTAAAAAGTTTATTTACTTGGAGAATCACATGCCCCAGAACAATGATGAGTCAAAAACACAGGATATTGAAACAGTAGATAGCCTTAAGGAAAAATTAGAAGAAGTACAAGCTAAAGCGGATGATAACTATAGTGAGTATCTTCGTGCACGAGCAGATCTTGATAATACTAGAAAACGATCACTGAAAGATGTTGAAAATGCAAGAAAATTCTCCATTGAAAGATTTACCAAGGAGTTACTAAATGTTCTGGACAGTATTGAGCAAGGCTTGCAAACTACAGAGAATATTCAAAATAATGATGCGAACACTTTGCGTGAAGGAATGATCCTAACCCAAAAAATGCTCTTGGATACATTTCAAAAATTTGGCGTGTCTATTTTAACTGTTGAAGTTGGGCAACCATTTAATCCTAATGAGCACCAAGCCATTGCTGCACAAGAAACTGATGAATATGCACCCAATATCGTAATGTCTATCATGCAGTGTGGTTATGTACTAAATGAACGTATTTTACGTCCAGCAAGAGTTGTTGTATCTAAAGCAAGTGAAAATGATGAAAAAGACCATAAACATGTTGATCTTAAAGCTTGAAATGGGAAAAAACATCACCATTTAAGTATTAAGCAATGAAATTAAATTTTATAAAAACTTAACAAAACAAATACGGAGTTAATGATATGTCTGAAGTAGTGATAGGTATTGATTTAGGTACCACAAACTCATGCGTCGCAGTTTATGAGGGTGGAGTACCTAAAGTAATAGAAAATAGCGAGGGGGACAGAACCACTCCGTCAATAGTTGCATATACTGATGACAATGAGAAGCTTGTTGGTGTAACTGCGAAAAACCAAAGAGTAACTAATCCTAATAAAACTTTATTTGCAATCAAACGCTTAATAGGTAGACGGTTTGATGATCCTATCGTTGCAAAAGATAAAGATATTGTTCCTTACAAGATAGTTAAAGCCGATAATGGTGATGCTTGGGTATCAATCGATGGTGAAAAGTTAGCTCCACCACAAATATCTGCTGAAGTTCTAGCAAAAATGAAAAAAACAGCAGAAGATTATCTTGGCAAAGAAGTAAATGCAGCAGTAATTACTGTTCCTGCATACTTTAATGATTCACAGCGCCAAGCAACTAAAGATGCAGGCAAAATTGCAGGTCTTGAAGTTAAAAGAATTATTAATGAGCCAACTGCCGCAGCATTAGCATATGGTCTAGATAAGCAAAAAGGTGATTCTATAATTGCCGTATATGATTTAGGTGGTGGTACTTTTGATATTTCAATTATTGAAATAGCAGAAGTTGATGGCGAGTACCAATTTGAAGTTCTAGCCACTAATGGTGACACTTTCTTAGGTGGTGAAGACTTTGATATGCGTTTAATTGACTATATTGTTGCTGAATTTAAGAAAGAGCAGGGTGTAGACTTAAGTAAAGACTCTATAGCTTTACAAAGATTGAAAGAAGCTGCGGAAAAAGCAAAAGTTGAGCTTTCAACAAGAGAGCAAACTGAGCTTAATTTACCATATATAACTGCAAATGCTTCCGGTCCTAAACATTTAAATATGAAAATCACCAGAGCAAAGTTAGAATCACTAGTTGAAGATCTTGTTCAGGCAACTCTAGCTCCATGTAAAACAGCATTAAATGACTCTGGTAAATCTATAGATAAAATCGGTGCAATCATTTTGGTTGGTGGGCAAACACGTATGCCTAAAGTACAATCTGTAGTTGAGGGTTTCTTTGGTAAAGCACCAAGAAGAGATGTTAATCCGGATGAGGCTGTTGCCGCAGGTGCAGCAATTCAAGCTGGTGTATTATCCGGTGATGTTAAGGATGTATTACTGCTTGACGTAACACCATTATCTCTAGGACTTGAGACAATGGGTGGAGTTATGACTAAACTTATTGAAAAAAACACAACAATTCCAACAAAGAAATCACAAGTGTTTTCAACGGCTGCTGACAATCAAACAGCAGTTACCATTAGAGTTTTCCAAGGTGAGCGTGAGCAAGCTGCAGCTAATAAATTCTTAGGCCAATTTGATTTGTCAGATATACCGCCAGCATCACGTGGGATACCACAGATTGAAGTAAGTTTTGATACAGATGCTAATGGTATTCTGAGTGTTTCAGCGAAAGATAAAGCTTCAGGCAAAGAGCAAAAAATTGTAATTAAAGCTTGTAGTGGACTATCTGATGATGAAGTTGAAAAAATGGTTAGTGATGCGGAAGTACATGCTGAAGAAGATAAAAAATTCCAAGAGTTAGCTAGTGCAAGAAACAATGCTGATGCAATGTCTCATGCAACTGAAAAAGCTATGAAGGAAGCTGGTGATAAAGTTTCTGCTGATGAAAAAAGTGCGATTGAATCTGCTATATCTGCATTACAGGAATCTGTAAAAGGTAGTGACATAGATGATATTAATGCTAAGACTCAAGCTTTAACAGAAGTGTCTAGCAAAATGGCAGAAAAAATGTACGCCGAACAACCGCAAAATGATCAAGCACAAGCAGCTGACGGGCAACCTAAAGCAGAAACGGCTGATAATGCAACTAGTAAGAGCGAAGATGATGCTGTTGAAGCTGAATTTGAAGAAGTAAAAAATGATAAAAAATAGTAACGTATAATTTGTTACTATTTGGGTCCTCTGTAAGGTTTTGCTTTGCAGGGGATTTTGATTATATAAACATGGTGATTCCAAAATGTCTAAAGAAGATTATTACCAGCTTTTAAATGTTTCAAAAGACACAAGTCAAGTAGATATTAAAAAAGCATACCGTAAACTCGCAATGAAGTATCATCCGGATAAAAATCCTGATAATAAAGCTGCAGAAGAAAAATTTAAGCAAATAAGTGAAGCTTATGAAATACTTTCTGATGTACAGAAACGACAAGCTTATGATATGCATGGGCATGCTGGTGTTGATTCTGGTGCTGCTGCGCATGCATATGCTAATGCTGGTTCAAATTTCAGTGATGTTTTTGGTGATATTTTTGGTGATATCTTTGGTGGGGGTGGTGGCCAGGGAGGCTCAAGAACTAGAGCACAACAAGGAGCTGACTTAAGATATGTGTTAGATTTAGATCTAGAAGAAGCTGTCAAAGGTACAGCTGCACAGATTAGAGTAAGAACACAAGTTGCTTGTGGTAAATGTAAAGGTAGTGGTGCTAAACCAGGAACCAAAGTAAAGAGTTGTCAAACTTGCGGTGGCATAGGCCAGGTAAGAATGCAGCAAGGATTCTTCTCAATTCAACAAACTTGTCCTGCATGTTATGGACAAGGAGAAGTTATATCTGAAAAGTGTAATTCATGCCATGGGGAAGGCCGGGTAGATCAAGAAAAAACACTACAAGTAAAAGTTCCTGCTGGCGTTGATACTGGGGACAGAATAAGATTATCTGGTGAAGGTGAAGCCGGAATGAATGGTGGTCCTTCTGGAGATTTGTATGTGCAGATCCATGTTCGGGATCATGATTTATTTACTCGAGATGGCATTAATATATTAAGTGAAGTTCCAATAAGTTTTGTAGATGCGTCTGTTGGTGGTGATCTTGAAATTCCAACATTAGATGGTCGTATTAGACTGAAAATACCAGCTGAAACCCAAACAGGAAAACTATTCCGTCTAAGAGGGAAAGGTGTTAAATCTGTGCGTGGTGAAGGTCCTGGAGACTTGTTGTGTCGAGTTATTGTTGAAACACCTGTCAACCTTAATAAGCAACAAAAGAAATTATTGCAAGAATTTAAAAATTCTTTAGAGATTAATAGCACGCAGCATAGTCCAAGAAAAGGTCAATGGTTTCAAATTGTAAAAACTTTTTTTGAAAAAATGAAAAGCTAGCGAGCAAAAAATATATTTGCCGGAGTAATGAATATGTTAAAACTTTGCATTGCAGGTTGTTTAGGAAGAATGGGAGCAACTATAGTAGATTATGCAAAGGAAACTCCAGGAGTATATGTAGCTAGTGGCACAGTATCGAAAATAGATGAGAAGTTATTAAGTAACACTTCATATTCAGTATCAAGTGTACAAGGAATGAGTGAAAATTTTGATGTATGTATAGACTTTACTACACCTAATAGCACATTAGCTCATCTTGAAAAATTGGTTCATATAAATAAACCAGTAGTAATTGGCACTACTGGTTTAAATGAAGATGAACTTGAAATTATTTCAACCGCAGCAAAATCAATCCCAGTAGTATTAGCTCCTAATACTAGCCTGGGAATTAATATGTTGTATGCAGCGATTAATGTATTGACCAAAAATCTACCAAAATCTTGGGATGTACATATAGAAGAAACACATCATATCCATAAAAAAGATAATCCTTCTGGTAGTGCAGTAAAATTAGCTAATATAATAAAAAATAACTTAAATAAAAATGCTTCATGTGTTGGGTATAGAAAAGGTGAAGTGATTGGTGATCATAAAATAACAATAAAAGGTCAAAATGAAACGCTAACCATTCAACATCATGCTCATGATAGAATGTTGTTTGCTGAGGGTGCAATTCTTGCTGCACAATGGGTATCTGATAAACCTTCTGGTATCTATGAAATGAAAGATGTGCTCAGTATTTCTTCATAGATACATCTTTAGATGAGAATTAATTCAGCATGTCCATAAGTATCAATATCAATATCAATATCAATATCAAAATCTAATTGAATTTTAGATGTTTTTCTGATTCTTATTACCCTTGCAAAAATGAAGTGAAGATATTAGTTGTCCTGGAAAATGAAATAAGCCACCTTTAAGTGCAGACTAAAAATTTGTAGTAGGGGAAAGTGCTAATGTGAAAATCTGACTATATATGTATGTCATTATATAGATCCCCCTTGTTTGCAAGAAGGAAAACTGTATTATTCAACAATAAATATATTTGCATCATATATCTATGGAGGCTTTAGTAATATCAATGGTCTCAATAAACTATTTGCTTACAGTATGAAGTGAATGTATACGGAAAACTACATGACACCATTGATTTAAGTTATTGTGGAAAACTAATTCTCATTGGAAAGGACATGCAAAACTTCATCTACATTACGAATTTTTCACCACTAGTGCTAGTGAAAGATCGCCTATTAACAACATCATAACTTTGAACTTCTATGCGATACCCATCTCCAGAAGGGCTTTGAGATACGACGCCATATGGGATCCTTATTTCTTGTGCATATTGACGAAGTGTATCATACGACTTTTTTTCAACATCAGTCATAACACTATCAAGACTAAAGGAGCGACTGACTGTTGGAGCAACATTTTTTTGATAAGTAAACTCACCATCTCTAATTGCAAATAAATAATCATGAGCAAGAGAGTCAGGGATTTTAGAAAAATCACAACCCCATATTTCATATGCTTTTAGATATATATCTTCATTAGACTTGTCCTTAACCATAATATGAAACAAATGTTCATTTAATAATCTAGAGCTTACTGGTACTTCAGCTTCTACTATTTTAGTTCCTATCAAATTAAACATTTCAAAATCTTTATTAGAATAAGATATATGCAGCAAATCTTCACCATACACTTGTAAATAGTGATCTGCACCAGGAAACTCAAGTATCCTATTCTTACTTCTTAAAAGTCTTTTAACAACCATAACGCTACCAAATTTAACAGCTGCAGCTATCGGGGAAATGCAGTTTTCTATATTTTCCGGTTTTCCGTTACAATTAGTAACTTCAAATAAATTATTTACAATATGTGGGAATTCATACTCATCTGCTTCTCGATTTCTACTTAAAAATCTATTAATGAGTACGTCACTTTCATGCCTGGCAGCCACAGAGATTGCTACATGATTGTTTGAATTAACTATTTGTGGAAAAGTATATGCTCCATGCATATCTTTTGATAACAAAAAATCTATAACATCTAAATTGCCGCCTAAGCATGATGCCGTTAATACAGAGCTATATGTCTTTGTTGTATACGCAACAACTTCAGGGTAAATATGGTTTCCACTTTCTGTTAATAATTCCTCAGCAAAACCATTGTCCGCCACCAAATAACCTATTGCATATGCAATAACATTAGGAATAAAGCCAGTATCTTTTTCTTTAGATAGTAGTCTTCTTACAACCGCAAGTTGTCCAAAAAGGCAGGCAACCTCTAATATATTTAGTGAGTAGTTAAATTCACCAAGCTCATGCATTCCTATTTTTAGTTTGTAAACCATTAGTAGTCTAGGATCGTTTTTTTCTAACCCCAGGAAAGCAGACATGTCACCTTTTGCTATTTTTTTCACAAAATCATCTGATAAATTTTTTACTTTCATGCTGTTGGCCACGGTTGAATACCTTTTATTTATTCTTAATTTGAGTTGTGTGCAGCAGAATAACAAAAAATACTATGGAGTAGCAAGAAAATCCTCAGACATTGCAAGAGTGTAGTCACCCTCATTATTATCTATCAATTTAGCACTATTATATTTTGATATGTTTCACATTAGGAAGTTATTGTTATTAGGTCTCTTCACAGTAAATATGTATAGCGTGTTCAATATTTGTCCTTGATATTGGATTATACAGCGATACAGCGATACAGCGATACAGCGATACAGCGATACAGCGATACAGCGAAATTGCTTAGGTATGGAGTGTCAAATTACTGATAACATTGATAAGACTGATTTGTAGCAAGTTGAACAAAAAAACATGCGCAATCTCGTTAGTTCACCGGAGTGTCAAGCATGCTCTAAGCTTGCTTTGGACTTAGAATTAAATAGTAATTATGCATGTGCCTTAGCAGCAAAATATATCTAGTGATATCATAGCAAAGTGGCGTCACAAGGTTTCCTGATATATTTGAGACTAAAATCCATCTGGATGTGGACTTAAATTCTTTAATCTGCGATTTTTAACGCGCCGTTCCTCTCTAGTATCTATAGCTTGAGTAGTCATTTCCCATCCATGCATTAAATTTTCTTTATTTTTAAGTGACTCTAATCGTTGTTTTTCATATTTCTTTGCTAAGGATTGTAGCCATCTTATTGGATCATCTATAGTGAAGGTTTGTTTCAAGTGCTCAATTAGCTGTCTAACCTCAGAAATATCAAGCTCTAAGACATTAGACATATATGAGTCTGATAAACTGCTACCCCACATGCATAACATATGACAAAGTAATTTAGGTAATGAAATATTGTTATTAGGACAAATTTCTTTTGAGGCAATACTGAGCAAAGTAGAATGGTTAATATTAGATGAATAACATAAAAATTTTAAAATAGTTAGTGAGTTCTGATCATTAAAAAATGTTTTACGAATTTTTTCGAGTAACTTGACTCGAGCAGGGAGCTCTAACGAGAGTAATATTTTAGACAAGCGAACAAGCATGCTGCCCGCCCTCTCTTCAAGGTTATGGCTGTTATTTTCACGATTATTTAATGGAATGTTTATCATCGTTAACCTAGCTTGAATTGCTAATAAAATTCTTTAAATAATAGCATGAGAGGCCAGTTTAATCTATTTACTTGCTCTTATGCACAGACTTAAAATAGATCAAGTGTTTTATAATTTGCTCTAATGGACCATAGGCGAAATCTTCTAACCAAAAATATGCACAAACAAGAGATAGAAAAAAAAATGCCATGCCGATGTTGGTTGCAGTATGGTCGCCAATACTACTATATAATCCTAAGCCATAGCCATAGCCATAGCCATAGCCATAGCCATAGCCATAGCCATAGAATATAAGGCTGAAAATAAACCCATATGTTAGATAAAGTGTTAGTGTCATTCTACCTAAATAAGATAAGGGAAATATTAAATGTTGTATAATTTTATTAGCTAGAATGGAATTAATAATAATAAAAATCAATGGTGGCAATATCGGCAGTAAATAGATTAATCCATAATATAGAATATTGTTGGTGAGAAAATTTAATATTGAATAAGATAACAGTAATGATAAAGTAGTATAAAAAAGGATTTTAGATTTTTTAAAGAAATTGATTTTGCAATAATACATTCCTAGTGACATTAATAACAGTAGTTTTAAGTGGTAAATAATATAAATGAATGTCCAGCCTGGATTCTTGTTTATTTGGAAATAACCCCGGAAATTATAAATATAAAAATCATTAATTCGCTTTAAAGTTATAGACGATAAACTATCTGTTGCTAAAAAAAAATCTAAATTATTTGAAGGACTATAAGGTGGGCCGATATAATGCAATGCCCAGGATACTGTAAAAATAGCTATACATATAATTACAATTAACCATAACAAATTTTCTTTTTTCAAATTGAACATTTCGGGCAATAATAAACAGAGAACTGCATAATTAATTAGAATATTGCCCCACCAAACTAAAACAAGATTTATCATTCCTTGTAATAGAAGAAGAAAACTTCTTTGATACCAAATTCTGATTGAAATATGGTTATCTCTTAATTTTTTCAAAAAAATTGCAGCGCTATATCCAACTAAAAAAGCAAAAATCTAATATGCCTTGTTAGATATTAATAAAAAAATCATATTTCCAACTTATTCATCTGAAACAGTAGTACCAAAGAAATAACCTTTATTGTGAGTCCATGGTGGTGAATTTATAAGATTTACGTTTACTAAAATCACACCAACTAAAGCCATTCCCCTTAGTATATTTATCTTGGTTTCTCTTTTAACTAAATTATTATTCATGCTAGATAACTCATTATCATGACAGTAATGTCTGTTTACACTTTATTTTGGCATGCAATTAAGTATGATATCAAAGTTAATATTTGTTCATCGAGAGAAGGCTTTTGTTACTAAAAGGCAGTAAGTAAGTTGACTTGAGCCTGGTTACTATATTAAGCTCAGAAGCTGTTCTTATAATAAAGTTGAGATTCTTACTAATGATTGAATATTTAGAAATTGTTACTATTCTAAGAAATTTTATTTGGAATGGTCCAACATTATTTCTATTGGTAATAACTGGTCTGTTCTTAAGTTTTAAATTACGATTTGTGCAATTACGATTTCTTGGGCATGGTTTTAGAACTTTATTCTCTTTAGGAGTGGATAAAAAAGATGGGCAGGGTGATTTAAGTTCTTTTCAAGCAATTATGACTGCAATGGCTGGTGCTATTGGAACAGGAAATATTACTGGTATTGCTACAGCTGTAATTGTTGGCGGGTATGGTGCTATTTTTTGGATGTGGGTGGTGGCTTTTTTCGGTATGGCCACAGCATATTCAGAGACTATTTTAGGACATCATTTTCGTACATTTAATGATGAGAATGAGGTTTGTGGCGGACCAATGTACACTTTGTCCAGAGGGCTAGGGTACAAAAAATTGGCAATATTTTTTGCCATATGTGGATCTATTTCAGCTTTTGGCTATGCCATGGTGCAATCAAATTCTGTAGTAGATGCTATTGTCACAATTGACCCAGAATTAAGCCGGCTTGTCGTTGGTGGAGTGGTGATGTTTGCAACGGCTATCGTTGTATTAGGAGGAATAAAAGTCCTAGGTAGAGTTGCCGCAGTATTAGTACCTTTTATGGCATTCTTATATTTAATAATGGGGGCACTAATACTAGTGTCAAATTTTGAGATGATCCCGCAAGCATTTAAAATGATCTTTATACAGGCATTTACTAGCGAGGCTGCAATAGGTGGTGCAATGGGCGGCGGGTTATTACTTGCTGTTCAAACCGGTGCACAATATGGAATATTTGCAAATGAAGCTGGTCTTGGAAGTTATGCAATATCTGGCGCAAGTTCCAGAGCGAATCCTGTTGAACAAGGAATTTTGTCAATGACTGGCGTGTTTATTGCAACTATGCTCGTATGTACCATGACGGGATTAGTTCTTGCTGTCACTAGTGATTTAGTACCTAAAGGACTAATCGGCTCACCGTTAGCAATGGCTTCATTTTCAAGCTTTCACTCCTCTTTTCGTTATGTGCTATTGGTAGGTTTAATTCTTTTTGCATTTACTACCATTTTAGCGTGGCAATATTATGGTGAAAAATGCACCGATTTTTTTCTAGGACAAAGAGTATCAGTTGCATATAGGATTATATTCTTAGGTGTGGTTTTGCTAGGTGCAGTTCTAGAATTAGATGCGGTATGGACTACTGCACATCTTGCCAATGGACTGATGGTTATACCAAATACAATATCAATCCTATTGCTTGCCTCTATCGTAAAGCAAAAAACAGAAGAATTCTAAAAAGGTAGTATAAAATGACAGTTATTGAAATTATTAATAGTATTAAAGATCACCTATGGGGATATTTAGTTTTAGAGTTGATGTTATTTGTTGGTATATATCAAACAATAAAATTAAGAGGTTTACAGTTTCGCTATTTATTTAAAGCATTCAAATTGCTTGGTAAACAGGGTAGTAGCAATACATCAAAAGTGAATGAGTTTGGTGAAAAGATTAAAGGTGATATTAATTCTTTTCAGTCACTTATGACTGCATTAGCTGGTTCAATTGGTACAGGTAATATAACAGGTATTGCTACCGCTGTGATGACTGGCGGTTTTGGTTCTCTATTCTGGATGTGGGTAATGGCTGCATTTGGTATGGCAACTGCATACTCCGAGACTTTGCTAGGGGTCAAATATCGAGAAACGAATGCTATGGGCAGCATGAGTGGTGGACCAATGTACTCTTTAAAAAATGGACTTAATTCAAAATGGTTGGCTACAACCTATGCTTTTCTAGCTGGGGTTGCAATCATTGGTATTGGGTGTCTTGTGCAATCTAATTCTATGGTTGATGCAATGGCCAGCGCATGTGATATACATCGAACTTTATATGGTGTCATCATAGCTGTTGCAGTGGGGGCAGTGATTATTGGAGGTGTTAAAAGTATAGGTAGAGTTGCTGGATATTTAGTTCCCATAATGGCGGTGCTATATATTGGTGCGGCAATAACAGTCTTAGTTTGCAATTTTGACCAAATTCCTGGTGCTATCAAATTGATAATATCAAGTGCATTTACAGGCCAAGCTGCTGTAGGGGGTTTTTTAGGTAGTACAATTGCTATAACCATGCAAAATGGAGTGCAATTTGGAGCATTTGCTAATGAATCAGGACTTGGTAGTTTGGCAATTGCCGGAGCAAATGCACAAGTTAAATCACCAGCACAGCAGGGAATGATGAGTATTTGTGGGGTGTTTCTGTCTACCATGATAATTTGTACACTTACAGGTTTGGTTTTGGCTGTTGCTGATGTGCAAGGTAGCACTACTGTTAATGGTCAAGTATTAGTTGGCTCCCCACTAGCTATGGCCGCATTTGCCAAAACATTTTCTTGGTTTAAATATCTAGTAATGTTGGTATTAAATTTGTTTGCTTTTACTACTATGTTGGCTTGGGGATACTATGGCGAAAAATGTTTTGAATTTCTTTTTGGAGAAAAAATTGTTATGCCATATAGGTGGGTATTTACTTTCTTAGTGGCAGTAGGTGCTGTTTTAGAACTAGATATGGTTTGGGCAATTGCTGGAGTTGCAACAGCGGCTATGGCTATACCAAACTTAATTTCCATATTTAGATTGTCTGATATAGTAAAATTAGAGACTGATAAGTACTTGGAAGATTTTTAATAAATATAATAGATAAAACCTAATATACTCTGATATTTCATAATAATATCTGGGGTAATGCCCCAGATGATCTTTGTTTGATATTGAAACTGGAAAACTTCATAGAAAAAATATAAGCTAGGTTTGTAATTATTAATTTTGTAGCTTGATAGTGTTTTTTTGAGAAATCCATGAAATATTTAACACCGCCAATGTGGCTTATTGTTTTTATTGTAGGCCTGCCACAGCTTTCTGAAACTGTTTATACTCCCTCGTTACCTGATATTGCTAACACACTGGCTGTTAGTGAGCAGTTGGTTGAGAATACGCTCACAGTTTATTTATTTGGTTTTGCTATCGGGACCCTATTTTGGGGGCAGATGTCAGATCGAATTGGAAGAAAACCGTGTGTATTTCTGGGAACAATTGTATTTTGTATAGGCTGCATAGGCTGTTACTTTTCTAATGACATATTTAGTTTATTATTGGCAAGATTTGTTCAGGCTATTGGTGGCAGTATTAGTAGTGTTGTTGGTCAGTCGATATGTAGGGATTCATTTAAGGGTAATGAATTGGGTCGGGTTTATTCTATTGTAGGGAGCTCTCTTGCTTTATTTCCAGCAGCAGGTCCTGTTATTGGTGGATTAATTGCACAATATTTTTCCTGGAGAATAAATTTCATATTCTTGTTTGGAGCTGCAAGTGTAATGCTATATTGTGCAGTTAAATATCTTCCAGAGACCCATGATATAAAATATTGTAAGAATATAGATGTATTATCTACAGCGAAACAGTTGTTTTCAGATCAGCAAGTTCTACTTTTTGGGTTAATAGTCGCTATTTGTAATGGAATAAGCTTTAGCTATTTTGCTGATGGATCTTTTTTGCTAATTCAAAATCTTGGACTTAGTTCTAGTGAGTATGGTGCAACGTTTATTCCGATTGGTCTTAGCGCGATGCTAGGCGGACTTTTATCCAAGAAATTAAATAGTAATTCCAACGTTAAACCGTTGGATATTATGCTTCAGGGCATTGTATATATCATATTAGGTGCAGCATTCATAACAGCCGTAGTATTGCTGAATTACATGGGGGTAATTGATACCAAGATCATCCTTATCAGTGCTGTTATCCTAGCGCAAATGGTCATAATGTTTGGATTTAGTATGGCTATAAGCAATGCTTTAGCATTATCTCTTGAAAAATATCAATGGTGTATTGGCGTTGCGTCAAGTTTTTTTGGATTTTACTATTATATATTAATTGCATTAATAACTTTGGTAATGGCTAAACTTCATAATGGGTCTTTACTCCCAATGCCAATATATTTCTTATCTTTAGGAATTATAATGTATTGTGGATTTAGGAAAATATTAATACTAAAACAATAAAGAACTCAACATCTATACGTTGATATATTTAAGCACCTTAGCCTTCACATGACTATAGTCCATATGATAACAACAGGTTCAATTTTGTTCTTAAAAGATTATTTGAGATTTAGATAACATTTTCTGACTCATAAATTAATTGTTGAATTATTAATTTTCAAATTTTACTCCAAAATATTATTTAAATAACTTTTTATTATATCTTGGAAGTGTGTGATTTTAATATATGAAATAGTTTTATTTTATAAAAATTTCCATATCTTACAGAGTAACTAACATCAATGTACAATGACATGTTTTTTATGCAATGATATGCTTCACACACATCTTAGACAATAAAAATACTTGGAGGTTGGTTGATGGTGGGATATACAACATTGAGTATTGGTGAAAATGAGAGCACCGAGAATATTGCTGTCAGGGTGGAGTTAGTAGATAGTTTTAGTGATTTCTATAATAAATATAATGGAGAAAATGAATCTTCTTTGAAGGATATTTATTGGGAGTTTTTATGCCAATGGTATCGAAGAGACTCTGTAATCAATCGCCGTTTTTTGCTCAACCAAACAACTACAGGAAAAGAAGTTAAATATCGTGGTAAATTATTAAGCAAAGCAAGTGATGAGGATATCACTTGGCATCTAGCTGAAGAAATTGCAATTGCGTGTTTGGATAGAGTTAAAAAGTTAGATAGAGGAACATTGCTTAGAAATGAAGCTTTTAAATCAGTACTATTCGCTATCGAAGCTTCAGGTGTAAATGAGCAGTTAGTCGTAAAGCTGGGTAATGATATCATTGGTTATATTAAGAGCTTGGGAGCAGAAGAGTTTAACAAACCATATGGATGTAGTCACCTTACGATACTAGATACATACTTACAGTATTTAATGGAAAATCCTAGCCAAATTAATGTTAGTTTTGTTTCTAATTTAATTCAGAGCGGCGCACGAAGCTCGGAGGGTGAGTAGCAATATCTACAGCAACTAGCAAACTCTATTATTAAAGATCCAAAATATAAACCATTAATAAAATCTTTGAGAGATGCCAACATTGTCATAGCTATAGACATTAACAACACTGTAGTTGCTAAAGCTATTCCATGGTTAGAGTACCAACATCAACAAAAACAATTACACATTGAAAAGGCTCTTCATGAAGTGCTCTTAGCAGTCAAAGAATCAAAAAAATTAAAAACACATATTGATGACTATAGAGTAATTTTAAGACCATCAGTAAGTCAAGAAGTAGAGTATAATCAGCAGTTAACTGTAGCTAACGAAGTAATAAATAAATTAGCTAACATGATGAGGAAACATATTTATTTCCTAGGAGTGGAAAAATTCAACAGAACATATGGTTGTAGTGGCCTTACAATTTTGGATATATATTTAAAAGAGTTAGTGGATATGCCTGAGGTGATTAATGTTGATTTTGTTGTTAATTTAATATCTGAGGGAGCATGTTTGAAATTGCATAATGATGTGCTGCCAGAGTATTGTACTGAATTAGCTAAGAATCTTTATAATAATTCTGCATTATATGAACCATTAATAATAGCTTTGAGAGATGTAAATTTAGTAGTTGTCATTGGTGATGATAGATCTGAAACGGAAGCTATTTCTCTTCAGGAGTATAAACATAGACAGAAACGATTACTTGATGCACGTAAATTTGCAGAAGAAGATGGTAGTACGCAGCCAGACATGATAACTCATAGTTCAGTAGAAGTTGTTGACAGTAATCTTCTTCAAAAAGGTTTTTTACCTAATATTAATGGTGTGGCTGCTATCGTTTCATCACCTGTTGCAGATCGCATCGTGCAAAGTTCAAGAAGCAGGAAAAGTTGTAAAAGAAGACCTAGATTTTAGCCATATCTTCAGTTGGAAAAAATATAGCATCTATTCTCATTAATAATTGTAATATAGACATGATTATATTTAAGTGAATCTTTATCTATCATCGTCATAAACTCTAAACAAATAATTTAAAGTGATTCATATTCGAAAATAAATAAGCTTCCCTTGTTTCTCTGGATATTTTCATAGGACATTTGTTGAGATTTTCTACTCCAAGCCCCTTGGCATATTGTTTCTGAATTTAAATTTTCCTATTTTGTTGATAACATAATATTTCATTAATGCTGACATTAGCGCGTGAATTAGTGTGGTTTCCAAACGTAGCATTACATGGTATGACATTGTGCAAATGACTTTGGAATGGTTGGAGCTATTTATTTTATGTTTACATACAGAAACATGTTCATTATTTTGAAAGGATATCTATAATTTAAGACAATCTATATAATAACTTTCTCTTATATGTTTCTTGATGATTCCTTACTTATAATTCAGAAAGTATTTCTATTTTTAAATTTCTTTAGTTGATGATAAAACTAAAGCTAATGTGCAATGACATGTCTCTTATGCAATGATATGCCTCACGTGCAGTTTTAATTTAAATAATAATAAAATATTAGGGGTTGTATGGTGGTTGAGTATAAAAAACTAAGTACCCGTGATGGTAGTGTTGCTGTCAGAGTGGAATTAGTTGACAGCTTAACATCTTTTTATAGGAAACATCACAGCCAAGACAAACATTCTTTTAAGGATGTTTATTGGATGTTTTTATGCCAATGGTACAACTGTCAATCTGTAGTTAAACGACGTAGTTTGCTTAATCAAACTACAGCTGGTAGAGAAGTTACATATCGCGGTAAAATTCTACATGAAGCAAGTGATAATGATATTATGTGGCATCTAGCTGAAGAAGTTGCAATTGCATATTTAGGTAAAACTAAAGAATTAGATAGGGAAGTTCAACTTAGAAGCGAAATTTTTCGATGGGTGCTATTAGCTATAAGAGCTTCATCAGAAAAAAATGAAGAATTAGTCATGAAGCTGGGGAGCGGTATTGTTTGTCATTTAGAAAGTTTAGGGGCAAATAAATTTAATAAACCATACGGATGTAGTAATCTAACAATACTAGATACATATTTAAAACATTTGATGAAAACTCCTAGTGACATTAATATTAATTTTATTACCAAACTAATTAATAATGGTGCACGAAGCTCCACAGATTGCACACAATATTTACAACAACTGGCAAATATTATTGCTAAAGACCGAAAGTATCGACCATTAGTAGAAGTTTTACGAGAAACCAATCTTGTGATAGCTATAGATATCGATGGAATTGTAGTTGCTAAGGCTATTCCTTGGGTAGAGTACCAACGTCAGCAAAGACTGTTACATGCTGAACGAGCACATGAAGAAGTATTATTAGTTGTTCAAGCCTCAAGGAATTTGGACAAAATCATAAATAAATTTCAATCAATTAAAAGACCATCAAAAAGACTGCAACTAGAATATGATAATGAATTAGCTGCAATTAATAAGCTGATAAATCAACTACAGAATATGATAACGGAACATATACATTTTCTGGGAGTAAAAGAATTTAATAGCTCATATGACAATAGTGGGTGTACAGTATTAGATGTATATTTAAAAGAGTTAGCCGAGATACCTGGCGCGATTCAGCATAGGTTTGTTTCAGGACTGATTACTGAGGGGGCACGTTTAAATTTTCAGGGTAATGTTCTCCCTGAATATTGTACGAGACTAGCAAATAGCCTTCATGATAATGCTGTATTATGTCATCCATTAATTATGGCGCTAAAGACTGCTAGCATCATCATCGTGGTCAGTAAGAACAGAACTGAAGCTATTTCATCGCAAGATTATCAGCGTAGACAGAAACGATTACTTGATGTTCGTGAAGCAGCAGTAAAAGATAGAGGATCGATGCTAGATATAGCAGATGTTTTGAATCGTTATAATGGGAAAAGGACCCTATCTAAGGTTAGTCATAGAGCTATTCCTAATGATTCTGTGCTTGTACCTGTACAACACCCAGGTATATTAAAGGGTTTATTTTCTCGTAAAAAAATAATCTAAGTTTTAATGGTTATACTTATTATGATTTTATGTTATTAGATGTCTTATTTCCTTGAAAAATAATCTTGGTAGACAACTAATATAACTATATGTTAAATCACACCTCTATTGAAATTATTAGAGATGTGATAATTGTAAATGTATATTTATAAATTTGATAAAAGATCAGGTTTAAGCTCTTCTTTTTGTAGTACTAGCATAGTAAAGGCTACACCACAAAGAGCTAATCCTGCTATACCTATAGCTGTATGGTAGAGTTGGCCTGTGTAAATCAGCCCTGATAGCCCAACTCCTAAACCACACAAAATAACTCTAAACCCCATGATTAATGCTGATGATGCACCTTTTAAATCTGGGAATATTTCCAATGATTTTGAAAAGATTACTCCATAGCAAAGAGCAACACCTGCTGAATAAAACATCATTGCAGAAGTAATACTATATGCAGATTCAGGGTACATTTTTGTTAGAGGTATAATTGTTACTATACCAATTAGGCATAGTGCTAATCCTAACACTATAGTTTTTTTGTCACCTAGTCGGTGTTGGACGGATCCAGTTTTAAAGCTTGCTATAGAAAATGTTGCAACAACTAGGGACTGATGTAGGGCATATCCACCAAAGGTCATACCTAAGTGATCTATATATAGAAAAGACGCTGTGCCTACATAGGCCATATATGCTGAGCATAAAATACTTGGAGCTAAACAATGGATCATGAAGTTATAATTTTTTAGTAAAGATAAATAATCAGTAAATATTGCTTTTTTGGAGAAAGGCTTTGGAGATAAATTAGTTTCTGGCAAAAATCCACCAATAGTTACAAAAGAGATAAAACTCAACATTGCAATTAATCCATAAGTGGCACGCCAGCCTTTAGTTTCACAAATGAAAGCGCCAATAGCTGGAGCTATTGCCATAACGCCAGTAATTACAGCATTCATAATGCCTATAAATTTGATGGCGTCAGTACCTTTATAGGTATCCGCAACTATAGCAAAAGAAACTACCCAAACTGCACTGGCACCTAAACCCTGAATAAATCTGCTGATTAATAACATATTGAAATTATTAGTGAAGGTACATGCTAATGAACCAATACAAAATAAGAAGAAACCTATAGTCATCATTTTCTTTCGACCAAAACTATCCGATAGTGGTCCAAAAAATAAGCAGGCCAGGCAAAATCCTAAGAAATTAATGCTTAATGTGCCTTGGATCTTTGCCTCGGAAGTTTCAAAGAATGTAGCCATTTCTGGAAATCCAGGAACAGAGACATCTATCTCCATACAACTTGAAACAAGGGAAAATAATAGTATATACGGCAAAAGCCTTAAAGATTTGGAGTTCATACACGCCTCACGGTTGCATCAAGGAAAAAAATACTGCTGTCTGCTAAATTATCAGATTGTTATTTTCATCGGCCCTGACCCCTGGACGGGTACTCCATGTTAATTTGATAGTACCGCGCAGTATATCAGTGATATATACTAATGCAAGGAAAAATCATTATTTTTCACAAATAGAGATATAGATAGCTGTGTGATTGTGCTTCAATGGCTGATGAGATAAAGGTTAATAGAAACAGTTAGTGATACATAGAATTTAGTTGGGTTGCAATATGGCTCATACCTTGAGAGTCATCATTATTTATATCGCTAAACCATAATGCTGATAGTACAGTTTGAACAAAAGACCAAGCCAAGATCCTATCTGTATCATAGCCAAGAAATTCATTGAATATTGATACTCTATTATATAATTTTTGTTTAAGATGGTTATCTGTAAAAATCTCTGGAATAGGATTTCGCATAAATGCCCCAATTTCATATACCGGATCTCCAATCATACCTTTAGGATCGATAGCCCGCCAGTTTCCAGATAAGTCCTGCATAATATTGTTATGATGTAAATCTGCATGCAATATAACCATTTCGCTAGTGGATTTTAATAAGTCATTTTTTATGGAGCTAGCTTTATCAATCAATCTATTGCTAATACAACTATTGTTACTTACTATTTCTAGACGTTCAAGCCACGAGGATATATTTTTAAATTCTATGTTACTACTATCTGTTGGTTGATATAAATCTCTTATAACATCACAACATGTTTTCGTGGTGAATTCAGGATCACTACTTTCAAAGTTTGATAATAATTTGGGCTCTAGTTGTTCGAGTAACATAGCATTATATTGTGTATTGTTGCTTAATAGTTTACAGCAACCCTGACCATTATATTTTTCTAAAGCTTTTACTTCACTAGAGACTTCATCAGTGTCTACACCAATTTTAACAATACTATGAGCATTAGTTGGGGCTACAAAGTTACAGGATAATTCTTGAAATGGGGCCAAAATTTTTAAATTCCATATGGATTCAAGTTGTAATATAGTGTTGGGTAAATCATTAATCCATTTTTTACCTTTTGAACCAAAGAGGTTCACAATTTTTATCTGAAATTTATTTGCAAGCATTAGATATCCTAGATTGTATATCAAGAGCTTGATTTTAAAGCTTATCCAAAATTAAAGCTATATAAAACTTTAGTTTGTTAACTATGGCTTGTGGCTACTTATAAATATTGATTAAGATATGCACATCACAATTTAAGTCTGTTAATTAACCTTCATAGCGGCTCGAGACAATCTGGTATAAAATATTAAAAGACTATTTCACTTAGATTAATTGTTATATTATCAAGGGGAATAGGTGCATGGTGATTAGATCTATTGAAACTATGGATGAAAATGAAGATGATACCTCAATTATTCATTCTGAATTATATTAGTTTAACCAGAAATATTTAGGTGATAAAACAATTTTTACAACGGTGTATGAAAAAAATGATGATAATATTGTTGGTGGAATTTTAACGTATTCAATAGATATTGAGATGTTGTTAGATACACTCTGGGTGTTGAAAAATTATCGTAATCAGGGTGTTGGTAAAAACTTAGTTAAAAGTATAGAAAAAACTGCTTGTTATAAATAAATTAAAACTATTCATAGCGACACGTATGCTTTTCAAGTTAAAGACTTTTATACAAAACTTGGATATTTGATTTACGGTAGAGTCGAAGGTTACCTTGCTGGAACGTCAAGAATTTTTTTAAAGAAAAATTTATAGCTGGAGTTATTTGATGGATTATATAAAAGATGCTTCTAAGTCTAATCATATTACAGGCCAACACACATTAGAGAGAGTTTGCTATTTAAAGGTAGAGGAAAGTGAGAGCGTAAATCAGTTGCGTGAATCTGCAAAACTAGAGGTAATGCAAGCTACAGAGTGTACTTCATCATCAAAAATATACAGACCGCGTGCTACAATTTTAAGTGGAAGTATTGGATATGTCATAAACGATCAGAAGTCTCCTAAACTTTATTATGATCCGATGGGAGGAGATCGCCCTATAGTAAGAAGTAGTGTAAAAATAAAGATTTTATAGTTTGTGAAATTAAACTAATTATGAAATGTTAATTAATTTTGCCAAACAAATATTTCCTGGCTAATAAGTATTAACTAGTAATTATTTTTGTAGGCGTTTCGTTTAAATTATGTTTTACAAAATGATTACAGCAAAATGCTAATATTCCAGCAATACTAACAATACATGCTACAACTACTATTTCATTGTCAGCATAATTAAGAGCTATTATACCTGAGGTAAATACTGCCGCTAAACTTGATATAATCTTAGTTACAGCAAAACGAATCCCCATAGGGACACATTCTGGACATGCTTATAAAGCTAGTCTACGTAAGGGGGCGAAAACTATACCTACACCAAGAGCAAAAATCATTAATGGTCCCATCAGTGCAAACAAGTCATTTGGAAATATGTATACTAGCAACATGGTAAGGAGACTAGCAATTAGAGAAAGTCGTAAACCATATTTTAAGAAATCATCAAACCTCACATTTTCTGCATTAAGTTTTACTATATTTAACTCTATAATGAAACACCCAAAAACTGCTAATTGACAAAAACCGTAATAAGCCTCGCTATGTTTTAATTGTTCAATGATCATAAATGGACCAGATGTTATCCATGCTATTAAACTTGCAAACAACAGTACATTAGATAATGTGTAACTTAGGAATGCTTTTGTTGTTAATAGAATACAACAATTCTGAAAGAGTATAGGAATATTAATAGGAGTTTTTTCTCGTTCTGGTCGGGCATATAGAAAAAAAGTAAAACAAGAGCTACACTAGAGGTTATTGCGATGAGAATAAATAGAGTTTTCCATTCGACAAAATTTAATAAAATGCCGCCAATAAGAGGACCAAATGCTGGGGATGAAACTGTAATTCCAGCCATTAACGACATTATTTTCACGGACTCTATACGAGTATAAATTTCATTAATTGCAGCATATCCAGCAATAGAGATGGCACATATAGAAGCACCTTGTAAAAATATGAAAACAAGAAATGTATGATAATCACTAGTTGCTGCGCATCCTAGTGATGCTAGAACATATAACACACCACTAGAGAACATTATTGGTCTACCCCATATCGATCAGAAAGAGGACCCATAAACATAAAGAGAGCAGCTGTTCCTAAAAACCATAAGGTAATGCTAAGTTGTCCAAGGCTGTTAGTAGTATTAAAATATTTAACAATATCTGGTAGTGCAGGGAGGTACATGTCATTGGATAGATATGATGAAGTTTCATATACGACGAATATGTAGGGAAATAACAATAGAGTTTTTGCTGAATTTTTTCTATTGTAGACATAAGCTTAACTATCGATATGAAATATATTTCAGTATAGTATTGGTTAAAGTTGACCTACAACTTAAGGTTGCTATTACAAACGCAATAATAATACTACTGTTTTAAGCGCAGAGCATTTTAAAGTAAATAGATAATAGGTTTTTTAAGGTGGTTATATATTTCAAATTAAACTTTATAACTTTAATGTTTTTGTAGAGCAATGATTTCCCCCTTTATTAATGTACTGTATCTCTTAAGGAGAATAAAATGAGTTTGCTCTCATCTTATCAGCAGTATTACCGTTCTTAGAATATGTTTCGCTATGAATATTACTTGGATCAATAATTAAGTAGTTTATGAATAATAGATGGAAAATTATTTATTTAAGTTATACTTGCACCTATATTAGTTATTTTAATTAATTTTAGTGATGACTATTAATCATAGTAATCACTGGGGGTATGTAGTAATCTGGGAAACATATGTAAAATACACTAAACAAAGTTGCATAACATAATTATAACTGGAGTATTACAAATGCTAAGATCTAGAACATCAAGGCCCAAAAAAGAGCGTCCTATAGATTCAGGTGGTGCAAGATCATCAGGATATAGATTATCAGGTGGTGGCGCAGGTGGAGCTGCATCAAGAGAATACAGAGAAGAGCATCTTGCAGAAGTTGGCAAAAAGTTATTGCAAAAATTTTATGGAGAAGACTCTTTTCCTCCAGTTATAACTCATGAAAAATCAGGTTATCCTTTATTTATGGTGACAAAAGCCTTGGTTTTTTTGATCAAAAGAGATGTTGATCATAGAATGATCGATGAAAAAAACAAGTTATTGTCGATTGATAATTTAAGATTTTTACCAAAAGGCTTAGGTGCAGATAGTAGTAGCACTTTTAGAGTAATCGCTAATTTATACAAAACTGTATCGGAGCTTCCAAGCTTAACATCTATGGATTTATCTATGATAAGGGGTTTATGTGAAATCCCTGGTTTAATTAAGTTGTTAGAATGTTATAAGCAAATTTCGTTATTACCAATGGAGCATTTTTCAGGCATTATTGGAACTATACGAAAGGAAGTGTTAGCAAATATCCTTGATACTGTGGTCAGATTAACTACACCAGATGATATGTCATTAATGCCTCCACCATTCCCTCCTCAGTTAAGAAGAAGCGCCAGAACATATGGAGATACTGAGCCAAGATTAAGAGTTATCCGTGAAGCATTTATCAGTGTTTTAAATTTCAAAGATGCACGTATGACAAGGGAAGAATCTTCAATATTAGAAAATTTTTTAATAGAAGAACCAATACTTAAATGCGCTGAAAGTAGCTGCTGTTTTCAAGATAAAGTATCTGCTGACATGGAGTTGGAAATGATGGCTTCAACACAACGTCATTATTTGCAAACAGCTATGGGTCATAGAGAAGAAGCAGATCCTAGTAGCACAGCAAGAGCTGAATGTAACTCTGTTAGAAGAGTAAGAGTATAATCAATCTGAAATGATGAGAAGCATGCTTAATCTCGTTACGTGAGTGGCGAGGCTAGCATGTTTGATGGTTTATTTTGGATTTAAATCATTCTATCTGTAGTGATGATAACTGTTCTTTGACCTAAAATTAACTGTTTGACTATATCTAATGCTGCACCAATATTAATTATTCCTTTAACAGAAATTGGTTTTAATTTTATTTGTTTGGCGACAAACAAAACAAAAAATCATTTCAACCTCTTTAAAAAGTATTGTTTCCTTTATTTTATCTGATAAGTTGCAGAACTATTTTGCATTGCATAGCTAATACCGTTACGCTCGTAAAGAGCGTTTTAGCGGTTAGTTAAAGGAAAAAGCATGGATGCAATTATTGCTCTAGAAGACGGGACAGTTTTTAGGGGTAAAGGAATTGGTGCTGCACAGACTGTATGTGGTGAACTTGTTTTTAATACTGCAATGACAGGTTACCAAGAAGTAATTACAGACCCATCATATTGTAATCAAATAGTAGTTTTTACATACCCGCACATCGGCAATACTGGAATAAATTTAACCGATTATGAATCAGATAAACCACATTTAAAAGCTATTATAGCTCGAGATATTCATCAAAACCCAATGCATTGGCAAAGCACAACATCGTTAGGAAAATATTTATTAGAAAATAATATTCCGGCAATTTACGCTGTGGATACCAGAGCTATTACCAAGCGCTTAAGAATATCAGGCTCCTTAAACGCTTGTGTTATGTTAGATGATATTAATGTTGAGCATGCATTGGAATTGGCAAGAAATAGTGAGAAACTAGCAGGTCTTGATTTGGTCTGTAGAGTTACAACCGATACTACTTATAATTTAAGCGCTATTATTCCTACAAAATATAATATTGCAGTAATTGACTATGGAGTTAAGCACTCAATATTAAATCATTTGCGTAATAGCGGGTGTGATCTTACTATCTTCAATGCTAAAACAGCATTAGAAAATATTGAGATTGATAAATTTGATGGGTTCTTATTATCTAATGGTCCCGGAGATCCTAGTGCTATCAAATATGGCATTGAATTTGTAAAAGAGTTAGTGAATTTTGATATTCCAGTAATGGGTATTTGTCTCGGGTATCAAATTTTAGGTTTAGCCTTAGGCGCAAAAACTATGAAAATGAAATTCGGCCATCATGGTATCAATCACCCAGTTAAAAATTTGCAAACAAATTCAGTTATTATTACATCACAAAATCATGGGTTTGCCGTTGAACTGGGCGAAAATAACATGAATTTACAGCCAACACATATATCGTTATTTGATGGGACTTTACAAGGATTTTCGCACAAGGAAAAATCTATTTTTGGTTTTCAAGGTCACCCTGAAGCTGGCCCTGGTCCAAAAGATGCTGAAGAGTTATTTATTCCATTTTTAACTGCAGTTGAACACTATAAAAACAATAGTGTGCGCCATGAACAAAAGGAGAGCTTGATTCATGCCTAGAAGAGAAGATATTAGTAGTATTTTGATCATTGGCTCAGGTCCTATTGTAATTGGACAAGGCTGTGAGTTTGATTATTCTGGGGTACAGGCTTGTCGAGCTTTAAAATCATTAGGGTATAGAATTATTTTAATAAACTCTAATCCTGCAACCATTATGACTGATCCTGATGTGGCGGATGCAACATATATGGAGCCACTGCATTGGGAAAATATTGCTGAAATTATAAAAAAGGAACGTCCTGATGTATTACTTCCAACTATGGGCGGGCAAACTGCACTAAATTGTGCCCTAGATCTTTATGAGCATGGTGTGCTAGATATTTATAATGTAGAGTTGATTGGCGCGTCAAAAAATGCAATTGATAAAGCTGAAGATAGAGAGAAATTTTATAAAGTTGTTAAAAGTTTAAATCTTGAAGTACCTAAAGCTGCTATTGCTCATAGTTTGGAGGAGGCTCTACAGGTTCAACCACAAATGGGATTTCCTACAATTATTCGTCCGTCTTTTACCCTGGGAGGTACTGGCGGAGGAATAGCTTATAATAGGGAAGATTTTGTTGAAATTTGTCAAAAAGGCTTGTCTCTATCACCAACAAAAGAGCTGTTAATTGAAGAGTCTTTAATTGGCTGGAAAGAATTCGAAATGGAGGTTATTAGAGATAAAAATGACAATGGAATTATTATTTGTTCTATTGAAAATATTGATCCAATGGGAGTACATACAGGAGATTCAATTACTGTCGCACCAGCACAAACACTAACAGATAAAGAATTACAAAAAATGCGTAGTGCAGCAATAAATATTTTGCGTGCCGTCGGTGTTGAAACCGGAGGAGCAAATGTACAATTTGCAGTATGCCCTGTAACTGGTAAAATGTTGGTCATAGAGATGAATCCAAGAGTATCTAGGTCCTCAGCACTTGCATCAAAAGCCACCGGATTTCCAATTGCAAAAATTGCTGCAAAATTAGCAGTAGGTTACACATTAGATGAATCAGAAAATGATATAACAGGAGGTCTGACACCAGCATCATTTGAACCAACTATAGATTATGTGGTTGTGAAAATTCCAAGATTTGATTTTGATAAATTCCCTAAAGTTGATCAGTCATTATCTACACAAATGAAATCTATTGGCGAAGTTATGGTAATCGGTTCTAACTTTAGTGCAGCTTTGCAAAAAGGGTTATGTGCTTTAGAACTAGGTGTTAGTGGACTTGATTTGGAGAAATTCATTCCTTTGGAAGACATTAATGAATCGCATCTTATCGTATCATTAAAGCTCCCTGGCCCTATAAGAATTTTATATATAGCTCATGCCTTCAGATTGGGCTGGAATTTAAAAACTATTTCTAAATTGACAAAGTTTGATTGTTGGTTTCTGCAAAAAATCAAAGGATTAGTGGCGGCTGAAGCAAACATATCTAAACTAACATTTAACGATTTAAACAAACAAAACCTAATGGAAATTAAACAACAAGGTTTTTCTGATAGCAGAATTGCTCAATTGATGAATATCTCGGCTGAAGAAATTAGGACAAGACGTATAGTTGCTGGAGTGATACCCGCACATGTTTATATTGATAGTTGTGCTGGAGAATTTCCAGCAAAAACGGCATATTGTTACTCAAGTTATGAAAATGAAGATGAATTTGATCTTGGTACGGATATAAAACAAAAAGTTATTGTTATTGGTTCTGGACCCAATAGAATTGGTCAAGGTATAGAATTTGATTATTGTTGTGTTCAAGCGATATTAGCTATAAGAGAAGCCGGAATGTATGCAATAATGATTAATTGTAACCCAGAGACTGTATCTACAGATTACGATATTTCCAACAAATTATATTTTGAACCAATTGTTCTTGAAAATGTTCTTGACATTATTGCCAAAGAAAATCCTTATGGCGTGATAGTGCAACTTGGTGGGCAAACACCACTTAAACTAGCCAATGACTTGGTGAAACATGGGGTGAATATTCTGGGGACATCTACAGAATCTATTGACCTTGCAGAAAATAGAAGTAAATTTTCAAAAATACTGAGCTCTTTTAATTTGAGATGTCCAGAGAACGCCTGTGTGACTAATGTAACAGAAGGACTTAAATGCTCAGCAAAAATAGGTTTTCCTCTTATGGTGCGTCCATCCTACGTTCTTGGAGGGCAGGCTATGGAGGTGGTCAACAGTCAAGAAGAATTAGCTGCATATTTAGGGAAAGCGTTATTAGTAAATCCTGGACAGCCAGTGCTGTTGGATAAATTTTTAGATAATGCAACGGAAATAGATGTAGATGCTGTTGTTGATGTTACAGGTGATATTTGTATACCAAGTATGCTTCAACATATTGAACAAGCTGGGGTACATTCAGGAGATTCCGCTTGTTGTTTGCCTCCATACAACCTAGATATTAAAATTCAACAAGAAATAAAAGATAATGTTACAAAAATCGCTGGAGCATTGAAAATTGTGGGCTTAATGAATGTGCAATTCGCGGTTCAGGGATCAACTATATACGTGTTAGAAGTCAACCCCCGTGCATCTAGAACATCACCTTTTGTAGCTAAAGCCACAGGTATTTCTATGGCAAAGATTGCAACGCACTGTATGCTTGGCACAACATTAAAAGAATTAAAAGTTCCTGTACATCAAAGAATAAATTATTACAATGTTAAAATACCAGTATTTCCATTTGAAAAATTACCTGGAGCAGATCCTATCTTAGGCCCTGAAATGAAATCAACAGGAGAGGTTTTAGGGATGGGAACCAGTTTTGCAAAGGCTTATGCTAAAGCGCTTAAATCGGTAAAGGCAAATTATAAGCTGCAAGGAAATGTGTTTGTAAGTGTAAAAGATTCAGATAAGAAAAAAGTTGTATATATTGTTGGAAAGCTAAACGACCTTGGTTTTAATATTGTTGCGACTCGAGGAACAGCTAAAATTCTACGTGAGAAAAATTTACCATGCAAAATCATCAATAAAGTTGTTGAAGGTCGGCCTCATATAGTGGATATGATTAAGAATAATGAGATAGTTTTCATAATAAATACAACTTCTGGTCGACAAAGCATAGAGGATTCGTATACCATCCGTAGTATGGCTGTAAGTCACCAAGTTAACCATACGACAACAATATCTGGGGCGCATGCAATTGTTGAGGCTCTTCAACATTGGCTGGATAACTCAGATGTGTGTCCAATCCAAACACTACATAAAGATTTGGGAGTTATATAATGAGTAGAGTACCAATGACTGCAGAAGGAGAGAAATCTCTTCAAAGTGAACTGCATAATTTGAAAACTAATGAGCGACAAAGAGTTATTGCTGACATTGCAGAAGCTAGAGCACATGGTGATTTAAAAGAAAATGCTGAATATCATGCAGCAAGAGAGCAGCAAGGATTTATTGAAGGACGGATCCAGGAAATTGAGTCTAAGCTTTCAGTATCTTTAGTTGTTGATGTCACTAAAATGGATAACCAGGGTAAAGTTATATTTGGTTCAACAGTTATATTGTTTAATGAAGAAACCAAAGAAACCGTACAATATGCCATTGTAGGGCAAGATGAAGCCAATATTAAATCTGGAAAAGTGTCAGTAGGATCCCCACTTGCAAGAGCACTTATAGGGAAAATGGCAGGAGACGAAGTTGATGTACAAACTCCATCTGGAATTACTGTATATTCCATTGAAGAAGTTCTATACGTTTAGCTGTGATGAAAAAACGCTCCTCTAGTTCTCACAAATGGTTAAAGCGCGCCAGAGATGATATTTATACTAAAATGGCAAAAAAGGATGGATATCGCTCTCGTGCCGTATATAAGTTAGAAGAAATTCAAAATAAATATAAAATAATTAGACCTAACATGAAAATTGTAGATCTGGGTGCATCTCCTGGAGGCTGGTCCCAGTACGTGAGAAAATTAATCAAAGGTAATGGGAGTATAGTTGCTTTAGACATATTGCCCATGGAACCAATTGCTGGGGTTAATTTTATTTGCGGTGATTTTACAGAGCAAGAAACTTTGGATTTGTTGGTAGAACAGCTATCTGAAGGTAAGGTAGACCTTGTAATTTCAGATATGGCCCCCAATTTTAGTGGTATACGTGCAGCAGATCACACTCGTGCTGTATACTTAATAGAGTTAGCGTTAGATTTTGTAAAACAGATGCTGAGTGACGAAGGTTCTTTTTTAGTAAAAGCCTTTCAGGGAGAAGGGATTGATGTTTACATTAAAGAATTAAAGGAATGTTTTAGTGAGTTGTATACGATTAAACCAAAAGCCTCAAGAAGTGAGTCGGCCGAGGTTTATTTACTTGCACGAAAATTTAGACATAAAAGGAAGTAGGATTTGAACGACATGCTGAAAAAAAATCTTATCATCTGGTTGATATTGATATTTGTAGTGGTTACTTTATTTGGTAACTTTAATCCAAAATATCATAATCAGTCGAAAGACTTAAATTATTCACAGTTTCAACGTAAGCTTGAAAGAGGTGAGGTATCCAAAATTACAATTGATGGGCAATTTGTTTCAGGTCTAACTTCTAACAATGAGCGTTTCAATACCTATATGCCGGCTCAGCCACAACTAATAGATATTAATGACATAATTAGAGATTATGATGTCAATGTTATTGGTAAACAGCCAGAGCAGCAAAGTATATTTATGCATATCTTTATTAGTTGGTTTCCAATTATCTTGTTTATTGGGGTATGGATATTTTTCATGCGTCAGATGCAAGGTGGTAGTGGTGGCAAAGGTGCTATGTCCTTTGGTCGCAGTAAAGCTAGGTTGCTCGGTGAAGATCAAGTGAAAATAACATTTGCTGATGTAGCTGGTTGTGAAGAAGCAAAGAATGAAGTAGAAGAATTAGTAGATTTTCTACGGGAGCCATCTAAGTTTCACGATCTTGGTGGCAGAATACCTAGTGGCGTATTGCTAGTTGGTCCTCCAGGAACAGGTAAAACTTTGCTAGCAAAAGCTATTGCCGGGGAAGCAAAAGTTCCATTTTTCACAATTTCAGGTTCTGATTTTGTGGAAATGTTTGTTGGTGTTGGTGCATCAAGAGTGCGTGATATGTTTGAGCAGGCTAAGAAGCATGCGCCATGTATAATTTTCATTGATGAAATTGATGCTGTTGGTAGACATCGTGGTTCCGGTATGGGTGGCGGTCACGATGAGCGTGAACAGACTCTAAATCAGTTGCTAGTAGAAATGGATGGGTTTGAAGGCTCTGAGGGTGTTATTGTAATTGCTGCAACTAATAGGCCTGATGTTCTAGATCCAGCTTTGTTGCGTCCCGGAAGGTTTGATAGACAAGTAAGCGTTGGTTTGCCTGATTTACTTGGTAGAGAACAAATTTTAAAAGTTCATATGAAGAAAGTCCCTTTAGATGATTCTATTAATATTCGCAATATTGCTAGAGGTACTCCTGGATTTTCAGGAGCAGATTTAAGCAATCTGGTTAATGAAGCAGCTCTGAGCGCTGCTCGAGCTAATCGCCGAGTGATTGGAATGGAAGAGCTAGAAGGCGCAAAAGATAAAATTCTTATGGGAGTTGAGCGTCTATCACTGGTATTGAGAGAAGATGAACGCCGTAATACTGCTTATCATGAGGCAGGCCATGCTATTGTAGGGCTATGCTTACCAGGTCATGATCCAGTTTATAAAGTTACAATAGTTCCAAGATCAAATGCACTTGGCGTCACGATGTTTGTGCCAGAAGAAGATCGATATAGTCAAACAAAGAAAGACCTGTACAACAGAGTTAAAAGTTTGTGGGGTGGTCGTATTGCTGAAGAAATTATTTTTGGAAAAGACAATGTAACAACCGGTGCAGCTAACGATATCCAAAAAGCTACCGAAATTTGTAGAAATATGGTTACACGTTGGGGATTGTCTGAAAAAGCTGGACCTCTATCTTTTGAATCTGACAATGATGAAGTATTTGTTGGTAGACAAATGGGGTCAAAAGCATCCCATACTTTTTCTTCTCATACAGCTCAATTAATTGATGAAGAAGTTAAGGCAATTGCAGATGTAACTTATAAAGATGCAAAAGAAATTCTTTTAGGTAATTTAGATAAGTTGCATGCTATGTCGGATGCTCTTATGAAATATGAAACTGTTGATGCTGAGCAAATTGGTGATATTATGAATGGTATAAGTCCAAGAGAGCCAAAAGATTGGAGTAAGAATTCCTCTTCAGATCAAGATAGTGGTACTACTGAGAAAGGTGATGATTCTCAGGAGAAAAAAAGTTCAGGAGATTCACAAGAGCAATTAACTTCTTAAATTAAAATTGTTCGAGTGGTTTTAGGAACAAAATATGTCACAAAGAAAAATTTTTGCTCATGGCAGGCCAACTGTCATGGGCATTCTTAATATTACCGAGAATTCTTTTTACCAAGGTGCAATGTTCATCGATCATGACAAAGCTTTTGATCATGCTATGTCAATAATTGATGAAGGTGCTGATATCATAGATATCGGTGGAGAATCTACAAATCCATTTAACTTACAAAAAATATCTCAAGATCAAGAGCTCGATAGAGTCATACCAGTTATCGAAAGGATCAGGGCTAATTCTGAAATAACTATTTCTATAGACACTAGCAAGCCTGCAGTTATGGATTCAGCTATTTGTGCTGGAGCTGACATGGTTAATGATGTTAGAGGCTTGACCAAAGAAGGAGCTATAGATATAGTTGCAAGCACTGGTGTGCACGCTTGTATCATGCATATGCAAGGTGAGCCTGAAACCATGCAAACTAAACCTTGCTATGAAAATGTTACAAGTGAGGTGTTTAACTTTCTAAGTGGGAGGGTGGACGCCTGTCTTAAAGCTGGCATAGATCATGATAAGATTATTATCGATCCTGGTTTTTGTTTTGGTAAAACACATGAGAATAATATTGAGCTTTTACGAAATGTGAAAACATTTAAGGATTTAGGATTACCTTTGTTGGCTGGATTGTCACGTAAGTCTATGATTGGCAAGATACTAGATGCTCCTTTAGAAGATAGGCTCTCTGGAAGTATTACCATGGCAATCTTGTTGGCTCAGCAAGGAGTTAACATAATTAGAGTACATGATGTTAAAGAAACTGTACAAGCACTAAGAGTGTTAGGCGCTATAGAGATGCGCTTTAAGGAACTATTTAATGACTATTAAAAAATTTTTTGGAACTGATGGTATCAGAGGACGAGTTGGCCAATACCCGATATCAAGTGACTGGGTATTAAAACTTGGATGGGCCTTAGGGCAAGCTATCGCTGATGAGCCATCGAAGAAAGTTTTGATTGGTAAAGATACTAGAATATCCGGATATATGTTTGAGTCAGCATTGGAAGCAGGTCTTTCAGCTGCAGGGATTGATGTTCATCTGTTAGGACCAATGCCAACACCTGCTGTTGCATATTTAACAAGAACATTACAAGCTTCTGCTGGTGTTGTTATTAGTGCTTCACATAATAGCTTTGAAGATAATGGCATCAAATTTTTCTCATCTAGTGGACATAAATTATCAAGTGCAAAAGAAAATCAAATTGAAAAATTGATCGATAATGAGTTAACAACTGTGCCAGCGATACATTTGGGTAAGGCGCATAGGGTTAATGATGCTCCAGGAAGGTATATTGAATTTTGTAAACGTGCTTTTAATTCTGGTAATTTACGTGGTTTGAAAATTGTGGTGGATTGTGCGCATGGTGCTACATATCATATTGCACCTCATGTACTCTCAGAGTTGGGAGCAGATGTTATAGCTATTGCCAATGAGCCAAATGGAATAAACATAAATGATAATTGTGGATCAACATCTCCAAGCTTTTTAGCTAAAGCAGTATTAGATCATAAAGCAGATCTTGGGTTTGCACTAGATGGCGATGGCGATCGAGTTATAATGGTAGATGGTAATGGCGATGTGTATGATGGCGATGCTATCTTGTATATTTTAGCTATAAATAGCAGTATTCCAACTCCAGGCGTAGTTGGAACTGTCATGAGTAACATGGGACTAGAGGTTGCTCTAAAAGAGCAGGGCATGGAATTTGAAAGAACCAATGTCGGTGATAAGTATGTTTTTGAACGTTTGATGGAGCGAGATTGGACCTTAGGTGGTGAGCCTTCTGGCCACATTCTTTCTTTAGATGTGAATACTACCGGAGACGGTATTGTCTCAGCTTTGAAAGTGTTAGATGCTATGGTGGAACGTCAGTCAAGTTTACAAGATATCACTGCAGGATTTAAAAAATATCCACAAATATTGAAAAATGTTACTGCAGATAAATCTGTTGTAAATGATCCGCGAGTATTACAAGCTGTTGCTGATATAGAACAAGATTTATTAGGAGAAGGGCGAGTTTTACTGAGAGCATCCGGTACTGAGCCTGTTATTCGCATTATGGTTGAAAGTAAGGATGAGAGTGTAGTTGCGGCCAAAGTAGAACAACTAGTAAATGTTGTTGAAGAAGTCTCAAGCTGCCAAACATCTATTGCTTGAATATGGAGAGTGAAAATGCCACACATAATTATAGAACACTCTAGTAATATTCTAGAGGAAGTAAGTTTAGATGAAATGGGAAAATCTATACATACTATATTTTTAGAAGTATCGGAAACATTTAAACTAAGCACCCTTAGGACTAGGTTATTACAAGATGATTATTACATGGCGGATGGAGCAGATAAGCATTGTTTTGTTCATGTGATTGTAGAGTTATTGGCTGGTAGAGCGAATGATATTAAACAAGGCTTAATTGATAAAATTATTTTATATCTAAATTCTTCGTTTAGTAAATCTATTGTTGAAAAGAATTGTCGTATTTCCGTAGAGTTACGGGAGATAGATCCTAAAATGTTTAAATATGCTACTCCACCGTTAGCATGAAATCAGGGAGAGAAGCTTATGCGTAAACCACTTGTTGTTGCAAATTGGAAAATGAATGGTTCTCTGAAATTTATAAAAGAGTATTTTCTAAATTTTGATTTCATCCCTAATTGTGAAGTCGTTATATGCCCTCCATATCCTTATCTCAGTGAGACTAAAGTAAACACCGATAGGGTTGGGTTTCTAACTGGTGCGCAGGATATGTATTTCCAAGAAAAAGGAGCATTCACTGGAGCTGTTGGTGCTTCTATGTTATGCGACTTTGGATGTAGTTATGTTATACTTGGGCACTCTGAGCGGCGTAGCTTGTTTCATGATGGAGATAAGGCTATTGCGGCAAAGCTTTTAGTTGCGGTAGAAGCGGGAATAGTCCCTATTTTATGTGTTGGCGAAAGCCAGGCGCAAAGAGATAATGGAAGTACTATTGAAGTAATTAGTTCGCAGCTTCAAGTTGTAAAAGATATTTCTGCAAGTAGTTTCGTTATAGCGTACGAGCCTATTTGGGCTATTGGTACTGGAAAGAGTGCCAGTGCAGACGATGCTGATGAAGTCCATGCAGCTATTAGGACTTGGCTTGCAAATAACATAAGCGAAGATAAGGCTAATGTAACTAAAGTGCTTTATGGTGGTAGTGTTAAAGCCAATAATGCACAGGAATTATTTGCTAAAAGTAATATAGATGGTGCTTTGATTGGAGGAGCTTCTCTTGTTGCAGATGAGTTTATGAAAATTTGCAGTATGACAGTTTAAATTTAGGTAAAATTTTATGTACAAATTAATATTAATAGGCCATGTAACATTGGCATTTTTTTTAGTTGGCTTAGTTCTAATACAGAGGGGCAAAGGAGCTGAAACTGGTGCATCTTTTGGTGGAGGAGCTTCACAAACTATATTTGGCTCTCAAGGTTCGATTTCATTTTTAGTGAAAATGACAGGAGTTATTGCCCTGTGTTTTGCTATTACTAGTGTTACTCTTACCAAAATGGGAGCTAGTCAAGGAAATACTGGAGTTATCGACTTAAACACAATACAAGTTCTTCAGCAGCCTAATGTAGAAGAAGTTGCTATTGATAAAAAAGTAGAACTTCCAGAATAGCTAGAAAATGCCGATGTGGTGGAATTGGTAGACACGCTATCTTGAGGGGGTAGTGGCCATAGGCTGTGCCGGTTCGACTCCGGCCATCGGCACCATAGAAAATAATAAGTGAGGGCTGGAGCTCAAACCTTTGGGTGGAGAGTAGTGACAATTTTTATTGATGCTATTACATTTATAAAGTTCATAGATGCTGTAAATGTAAGTGAGAAATTAATTTGCAGAGAAGAAACAAATAAACTCGAGCTATCAGAAAAATCAAAAAATATTATTAATCCTCTTGTAAATATTAGTAAATTATTCTGGTTGGCTGTTCAACAATGCAGTCTTATAGATACTTTACTAATAATTAAGTTTCGTAGAAGTCTTTTAACAGAAATTTTTAATGAAGTTACAGAAATAGAGATATCTCTACTTTTATCAGAAAAAAGATCTCCTATCTTATCATTATTATTAAATTTTCCAGCTGTAGAATCATCTTTTATAAAAAACAGCTCCCTTGTGATGGCTGTTATTTTTATGAGAATGAGTCCCGAAGAGTGTAAACATTCTGCTGTTGCAGAGACGTTATGCAAAAAGAGTCCAATTTTCATTGGGATATTAGATGCTTTATCGCCAGCACCAATTAATGTTACTAGAAAATTATTAGGTGGTGAGATAACCATTACATCAGATAAAAATTTAACATGCGTTGTTTCTGAAGCTGCATGTGTAAATCATAGCTATGATGGGAGTGCTTACAAATTAGATGTTGAAGCAAAAAAAGTTTGTTCATCGCTAGAGGTTGAAATGGCCTTGATGTTAGAAAGATTTTTTGAACATTTTGGTTTATATATGGAGCCATCATATGTGCATGAAATAAGCGGTAGTTGGGTGATGTTCAGCAAAAAACATTTATCATTTAGCCCGTCTACCTTAAATGATGATGAAATGAATATTTATATTGTGAAAATGGCTAGAATTAGCACATTACTAAATTTTCTTGGAATAGCTCAGGAACAAAAACCAAACTGTATAAAAATTTCAGGAAAATTAGAGTTAACCATAGAATATATGGATTTTTGGTTGCCTGATTTTGTTACTCATGGTCGGTATGACATGATTGAGAATAAAGTGTCTGATGAAGGAATAAAAGGAAATCTCTTATATCTGTCTGAACAAATTAAAATGTTGCAAGAGTTGGCATGTATTGATCCTGGTATGATCAAAATGATTGTATCTGAAAATATCAAAACAGATATGAAACGAGGATTTTTAATATGGGCTCAGGCATTACTCGAATTGGGTGCTATATCTATTGAGGATGTTCAAGCAACTGTGGTGGAATATTATACTGAGTCTGGAGTGTTTGGAATAAGTCGAAGTATTTATATCGATGAATTAATAGCAAGACAAGAATATATTCAATATTCACTGTCAGAGTATGCCCATGGTTACGGCATGTTGTTTGATGTATTGGGTGGTGATGCAGGAAAGCATATAAAGCAACAAGAAAACAATTATTCCAAAGAATTAGAATTGACAATAGAAAATATAAGCAAACTTGAAGTTATCATGCCAAAACGTATGAGTCGCTATAGTTATTAACGGAAATATACTATTAAAAAAACAATTAAACTAAAATATGATCAAATCTTTTAAATAGGTGATTTAAATGCGTAGAGGATTTAGTCTTATAGAGTTAATGGTGGTTTTGACCATTATAGGATTACTGCTTGCAACTGCCATACCGAACTATAAATCATATATAGCAAAAGCTAAACTAGTAAGTGCATACTCTACTTTATCTAATATAAGAACCACAGCAATTGAAAATTATTTAACGACTGGAGGATGGCCCATAGATTTTGCCGTTTTAGGTCTTGATAAGAACGCATTGTTGGGTGGGGTATTCACAGATTTATTAATGAGTACGGATTGTATGGAGGCGCATGGAGAATTTTGTATTACAGGGTCTTTAAATAAGAGTATTTCAGCACAAGATAATGCTAAATTAATTATTAGTGCAGACTCTAGTTCAGGTCTTATCAATTGGCGGTGTCTTGGAGAAAAATTGGATCCTAAGATAATACCATTTGGTTGTGATAATAAGACTTAGGTATTTAGTTATAACTTCTTTAGTTTTATAAAGATAGTTATTACTAAATGATCAAAAGTGGTAGCGGCATAATTGGAACCTAGATTTGTTATGGATGAGTAATTCATAGGTTACCGTCATATACAAAAAGCAATGTGCTGCTTTAAGGGAGTGCAAAATGAACAGAAGATATTGCTTTAGCCGTTGCCTGGTAGCACGACCGACATGCTATAAATAAGTGAAATAGGCTTATGTGTTGCTTGAAAGTGGACTCAGTATCAAAAAATCAAATTATTGTTTATTAGGTTATTGTTTTATAGCTATTATCTGTGTTCTATGAGACACCTAGTAATAGTAATTTTAATCGAGATTAATATCACCTTGCATAATAAGCATAAGAGAAATATCAAATAGTTGTTATACCTTGTTTTTTACTAAGAACTTTCAGTATAGAGCAGGAGATAAATAGAGCAGAGCATACACAAACTGTAGATACTAAAATATAGTTTAGGTGGATCATATGAGGTGCTATTAAAAATGCAATTGCAGTTGCTATTATTGCTGGTATTGTATATGGAATTTGTGTTTTCACATGTTCCATAAGTGGGGATCCAGAGCTAGTTGAAGACATTACTGTAGTGTCAGAGATTGGTGAAATATGATCTCCAGCCACACATCCTGATAGAACAGCACCTAGAATAGGGTACAATAGACTCGCCTCTGCAAGAGGGATAGAAGAGCTTCCTGGGTGAATCAAGCCAACGGTCATTGGGATCACTATTGGGAATAGCATAGCGGCAGTTCCCCATGAGGAACCAATTGCAAAAGAAATCAATGTGGCTAGTAAAAATAATATACATGGAAGGATGTTAATATCACATCTATTTGAGAGCAAGTTGGCAATGTGCTCCCCAGTATGTAACTCCGTTCTCAGTAGATCACCTAAAGACCAAGCCAGCATTAGGACAACTACGGCTGGAAGCATCATAATGATACCATTGTAATACATAGATGGTAGCTCTTTAACTGTAAAACGTTTTTTAGCTAAAAAATAACTAGTAGTAAATAAGACCGAAAAAAGTCCCCCTAAAAATAGAGCGTAGGCAGCTGAAGAATTTTGAAAGGCGATTATGGTTGAGTTTTGCATACCAAAGACAAACCATCCACCAGAGTAAAGAACCCCGGATAAAACAAAAAATAATAACATTACTACGGGGATAATAAAGTCAAAAATACTAGCATTGTCAATTTCACGGTTGAAGTTTTTTTCAGATTTATTTTCTTGTTCAAGTAATTGCCCAGTTTCTACAGCTTTAATTTCATGAGCGTGCATTGGACCAAAAGAAACTCTAGCTTTGACAATGAATATTGTTGATACAATCATTATGAATGAATAAAAAAGAAATGGTAGTATATTAATGTATGCGGTTACTGGTGAGCCAACAATTAAAGCTGGATTATTAGTATCTTGATTAATTCCATTATCTTTTAAAAAACCTATTATTGCAGCGACCCAACTCGAAAATGGGCACAGAATAGCTAAAGGAGCAGCCATAGAGTCTACGAGAAAGGCGAGTTTAGCTCTTGGAATTTTATAACTGTCAGTTAATGGCCGCATAATTGAGCCTACAGTAAGAGAGCTAAAATAATCATCAATAAATAAAAGGAAAGATAAAAATATTGAAGATTCTTCAGCATGTTGAGCTTTAGATACACGACCTCTAATTTTAGTAATATAAGTTTGAGCTCCACCTGACATTTGGAGCATAACAACAAAAATTCCCAAGCAAAGTAAAAAAATACATATGAAGAGGTTCCAAGTTTCGGTAAAATGATTTACGGATAAAAAGGTATTTAGTTGCAGATTACCAAGGATACAATTTTTTATAGTTACAGCACTTTTTAGTAATTTAAAGTTATTGGCAATTAGTGCTGCAAGAACAATTCCAGAGCATAGGGATAACATAACACGTTTAGTTGTATAACCCAGAAATAATACTAATAATGGGGGTAGTAAAGCATTAATAGAATCCATTTGTGCACCTAATGTTAGTTAATTACCGAATGTACGATTATATGAATCAATCAAAATTATTGTCAATGAAATAGGGGTATATCATGGAAGATGAAAAGCCTATCATTCAATTTAGCCATGCTAATGGCTTCCCAGGTTCTTCTTATCAACAGCTATATAATTTGTTGCGTGAATATTATCACATAGATTATATAGATGCCTATGCTATGGAGGAAGAGTATCAGGTAACTGACAACTGGCATGAGTTAACGATGGAATTAGTTGATAGGATAAAGCAACACCAACGACCTGTTATTGCTGTAGGACATTCGTTGGGGGGAGTATTAAGTTTAATGGCTGCCTGTAAGAGTCCTGGAATTATTAAACAGGTTATTATGCTTGATGCCCCATATTTTGCGATTCATAAACGGTTTGGTATTAAAATTATGAAATTATTTGATAAAACTCATATTTTGACTCCAGGCGGTAGAAATGTACTTTCAAGACGAAGAGAATGGGGTACAATACAGGACGTAATTGAGTATATGCATAGCAAGACTCTGTTTAAAGGTTTTGCTCCAGAGTGTCTTGAGGATTGGGCTAAATATGCGACATATGAGGTTTCTGGTAAGCGTAGGCTTAAAATAGATCCAGAGATAGAATATAAAATATATGGGACACTACCACATATAGGGATGCCAAGAAGTATACTCAAGCAGCTAGATGTAACAGCAGTTATTGGAAAGGAAACTAAGATAGTTGATAGTATTGACCAGTTTATGATGAAATATTTTTATGGATTTAAAATGCATAACGTTCCGGGTGGACATATGTTTCCATTTCAGTATCCGAGGAAAACTGCTGAATTGGTGCACAAAATTATATCTGACACACAACATGAGAAAGAATTAGAGGAATAAAAGATGGAGAAGAACTGGATAAAAAATTACCCCGAAGGTGTTCCAGAAACTATCAACCCTGATGCCTTTGCATCTATCAATGAATTGTTTATAAAAAGCTGTGATAAATACAGTAACAAGAATGCATATACAAATATGGGGGTTTTCTATACTTACAAAGAAATTGATAGATTATCAAGAGTTTTTGCCTCATATCTACAAAATGATTTAGGGTTAGTTAAAGGCGATCGTATTGCGATTATGATGCCGAATTTATTGCAATATCCAGTAGCTATGTTTGGTGCTTTGCGAGCTGGTCTGATAGTCGTTAGCACTAATCCCTTGTACACATCAAAAGAGCTTAGTGAAATCATAAAAGACTCAGGGGCAAAAGCAATTGTTATTTTGGAAAATTTTGCTAGCACTTTGCAACCTATATACAAAGACACAGATTTAAAACATATTATTGTTACAAAAATATCAGATGTCTTTAATTTCCCTAAATCAATGCTTGTCGATGTTGTTGTGAAGTTTGTGAAAAAAATGGTACCTAGTTACTCCATTCCTAATCATATAAAGTACAGAGATGTAATGAACTCTGGAAATGAAAATAATTTTTCAGAAGAAAAAATAATTGGCAGTGATATAGCTTATCTTCAGTACACTGGTGGTACCACAGGAAAGTCTAAAGGAGCAGTTTTAACACATAGTAACCTTGTAGCTAATTTAGAGCAGGCAGCATCTTGGTTGGAGCAAGGTATTGATGAAGGTCAAGAAATTATTATTACAGCGTTACCGCTTTATCATATATTTTCTTTAACTGCTAACTGTCTAACCTTTATGCGTTTTGGTGCTTTAAATGTTCTAATTACTAACCCTCGTGATATCCCTGCGTTTGTTATCGAATTGTCCAAATTTAAATTCACAGCAATAACTGGTGTTAATACATTATTCAATGCTTTGTTAAACAATGAAGCGTTTACTAAATTGGATTTTTCATCTTTAAAGCTAACCTTGGGTGGTGGAATGGCTGTTCAGAGTATAGTTGCTAGCAGATGGCAAAATGTTACTAAAAGGCCATTGTTAGAAGCTTATGGGTTAACAGAAACATCCCCTGCTGTTTGTATAAATCCTATGACTCTAAATAGTTTTAGTGGAAGTATTGGTTTACCAATACCATCTACTGAAATATCTATTCGTGACGATAAAGATCAAGAGCTTGGTTTTAACCAGGCTGGAGAATTGTTAGTTCGTGGACCACAAGTAATGCGTGGCTATTGGAATCAGGAAGAAGAAACTAATAAAGTATTAACAGCAGATGGTTGGTTGCGTACAGGTGATATTGCTACTGTTGATGAAGAAGGTTATGTTAAAATTGTAGATCGAAAGAAAGACATGATTTTGGTTTCTGGATTTAATATTTATCCAAATGAAATTGAAGATGTAATTGCTGAGGTTGAAGGCGTTGTTGAGGTGGCTGTTATTGGTATCCCTGATGAAATTAAAGGTGAGCTAGCAAAAGCTTTCATTGTTAGAAATAATACTCAGCTTTCCGAAGAGGTAATTATTAATCATTGTCGCTCACAACTTACTGCCTACAAAATACCAAAGCTCATAGAATTTAGGGATGAGTTACCAAAAAGTAATGTTGGTAAAATTTTGAGGCGAGCACTTAGGTAGATTTATATGTTGCAGAGTTGTTGAACAACTCTGCAACATAAAGATTAAATTTAAATACTGCTGCTTAACATCCATCTAGATTTTTCATGCCAGGAAAGTCTGTCAACTAATAAACCTATGCTAACTTCGTCATTTTGCTCTTGTGCATGACTAAGTGCTGAGTTTATTGTATTCATGACTTCTTCATGGTCATTAGCAAGTTCCGTTAACATAGCTTTAGCATCAAATTTTGAGTTTCCATCACTAAGTGTTTTCTTATTGTTAAGTTCAGAAAAGTTAGCGCAAGCACTGCCGTTTAGCATTACAATTCTTTCAGCTATTTCGTCAATAGCTTCGGCTAGTTCAGTATAGTGAGATTCCAATAGATCATGAGTAGGTTTGAAAGAAGGACCTTTTACGTGCCAATGATAATTTTGCGATTTCAGGTATAAAGCATAAGTGTTAGCCAGAACCATATTTAAAGTATTTATAAAGTCGGAATTAGCCAAAATTACCTCCAATAATTTGTTTGTTAAAAACTATGAAACTTGTTTCAAGATAGATAAATTATGGTCTATTATATATAAATTAGATAGTCTTTGTCTTACTAGCTAATGATGTAGTATAGGGAATCATTATGGAAAGACTTTATGTTAAAACACCGCTGATATATTCAGATTACTATAGCGATCTTCTTGAAGTTAATGTTTATCTAAAGTTAGAAAATTTACAACCTAGTGGTTCTTTTAAAAGTCGAGGCATTGGAGTGTTATGTCAGCACTATGCATCTTTAGGGAAAAAGGTATTAATTGCATCCTCTGGCGGGAATGCTGGACTTGCTGTTGCATATAGTGCTAAAAAATTAAAATTACAAGCTAAAATTTTTGTACCCAATTCTACTCCACATTCAACAATTATAAAAATAGAAAACCTAGGAGCCAAGGTAACGGTTATTGGTGATGTTTGGGATGAAACTGATACTTATGCTAGAAAAGATGTAGATAATGATAATGCTGGTTATATATCACCATTTGATCACCCTGTTATATGGCAAGGGCATTCAACAATAGTTGAAGAAATTGCTGATGACTTAGCAGAAGAACCAAGTGCTATTGCCTGTAGTGTTGGTGGTGGTGGACTGTTATGCGGGATAATTCAAGGTTGCGATAAGCTAAACTGGAACAATGTTACTCTGATAACTAGCGAGACCAAAGGTGCTAACTCTTTTTACCAGTGTTATCAAAAGAAAGAGGTTGTGAAACTAGATAAGGTGGATACTATTGCCAAAACTTTAGGAGCAAAGCAAGTTACTAAGGGGATACTGCCATATTTAGATAATCATAAAATCATGCCATTACTAGTCTCAGATGCAGAAGCTCTTGCCGGCGCTGTATCTTTAGCTCATACCCACAGAATGCTAGTAGAACCTGCATGCGGAGCTACTTTAGCGCTTTGTTATTCACATAAAGAAAAGTTAAAGAGTTTTAAAAATATAGTATTGATTGTCTGTGGAGGCAGTGGCACTAGCTTGATCACTAGAAGTATTTCAACAGAAGATTAATTAAATAGCATACGAAAATCAGCTAAGCATGCTATGTAATAATATGAATAATTAAGATGATGTTGTTTCTGGTAAAGTGACATTTAGCTCTAGAATACTATGGTGTTCTTGTTTTTGTAGTTGCACATTAATACATTCAGGATCAACGTCAATATATTTACTGATTACAGTCATTATCTCAATACGCATATTGGCAAGAAAATCCATGTCATCATTATTATCAATACGTTGATGTGAAATAACAATTTGTAATCTTTCTTTTGCCTTGCTAGCTGATTTCTTGCTTGTTGACCTGAAAAAATCAAAGATGTTCATGTAACTGTACTCCTGAAAAATTTGAAATTTTCTAAAAATTTCCATTTTATTTTTTCTTCTTTAACTTCTTTCCCAAGAAATCTAGAAACAGCATTTTTATAAGCTGTTTTAGCATCAGAGTTACTTGCAAGTGTGATTGGGATCCCTTGATTTGAAGCATTCAATATAGCCGTTGATTCAGGAATAATACCCAGCATATCAATAGCAAGAATTTCTTTTATATCGTCAACACTGAGCATTTCACCACGTTTGACTCGACTTTCACTATATCTAGATAGAATTAAATGTTTTTTAACTTCTTTTTTGTTTTCAGCTAAATATGACCGGCTATTTAACACACCAATGATTCTATCAGAGTCTCTAACTGATGATACTTCAGGGTTAGTAACAATTATAGCTTCATCAGCATAGTAAAGGGCCATAATAGCACCTTTTTCAATTCCAGCTGGGGAGTCACATATTATATATTCAAATTCTTTTTTAAGTTCATCGAGTATTTTTTTTATACCCTCTTTTGTCAATGCATCTTTATCTCTAGTTTGTGATGCAGGGAGAATAAATAAGTTACTTTGGCGCTTATCTTTGATAAGAGCTTGATGTACAGTAGCATCGCCACTAATCACATTGATGAAATCATAAATAACTCGGCGTTCACAACCCATGACTAGGTCAAGGTTTCGTAAGCCAACATCAAAATCTATAACGACAGTTTTATGTCCTAGGTTTGCAAGTTCAGCACTAATGGCTGCGCTGGAGGTTGTTTTTCCCACACCACCTTTGCCGGAGGTTATGACAATCACTTTTGAATCTATAGCCAAGTCACTCATCCCTAAATTTATAAATTTAAAAAACTATATACTAGATGTTAGATAGTCTCAATAGATATATGGTCATTTTCAATGCAGATCATAGCTGCTTTTTTCCAGAGTATCTTTTCTATTTCCTCACTAGGCATATACAATCCTGCTATGGATATTAATTCTGCTTCTAAACTTGAACAAAATATTCTAGCTTGCTTATTACCATTCATACCGGCGATAGCTTTGCCTTTTAGTGATCCATAAATATGGATATTACCATCTGCTACAACTTCAGCTCCATGACCAACAGATGAGCATATCGTTAAATCACCATGTGTCTGTACAACTTGTTGTCCTGAACGTATAGGAGCTAGAAAAAGTTTACTATTATTTTTATTATCTTGCTCAGTTGTTTCAAGAATAGTTTTCTTAGTTTGAGTGGAGCTTGGCCCTAAAACAGCAAGATTTGCATTTTCAGCATGAATTCTATAATGTAAGTTGGCATTTTTAACTCCTATTGGAAGTAATCCTAGTGCTAATAAATGTTTTTTTAATTCATTGAAGTCGATAAACTTATTTGATTCATGTAAAGAACTAAGGTCAATAACAATCGGGCCATTTTGGAAGAAATTAGGTGCCAATTTAATTTTATCAGAAAGTTGATTCGCTATTTCTTTTATGTTGTTATCTAACAAAATAAGAGTAGTTATATTGTATGAGCATGCTTTAAGTTTAAAAGCTTGCTGTTCTTTTGTTAGAGTATTATCCATCTTCATCGCGCACCATATGACTTCACTATAGCTTAACATTGATGTGGATGTTTATGGTAGTTGTCGGTATCAGGGAAAGGTTATGTCAAAATACATTGTAGTAGTAGATCAGGGAACGACCAGTACAAGGGTAATTATTTTTGATAAAAAATATAATGAAATACTTAATTGCAGGCGTGCCTTAAAGCAGAGTTATCCTAAAAATGGATGGGTTGAGCATAATCCTGATGAGATTATTTATGACATTATAGATATGTTTCAGGAAGTGGCTGAGAAAATATCACTTAAAGAAATTATTGGTATATCTATTACTAACCAGCGTGAAACGACAGTTCTTTGGGATAAGCTTACTGGTGAGCCTGTATATCCGGCAATAGTTTGGCAAGATAGGCGTACTCAAGGTTATTGTTTAGCTATGTCTAATGACCATGTTAATTCAATTATACAGCGTAAAACAGGACTATTATTAGATCCATACTTTTGTGCTACTAAAATAAATTGGATTTTAAATAATGTTAGTGGGTTGAAGCAAAGACTCACTAATGGGAACTTGCTATTTGGTACCATTGACACCTATTTAATATGGAAGCTTACAGGAGGTGCCAGTCACGTAACTGACGTTACAAATGCTTCAAGAACACTCCTCTTTAACATAAATAGTGCGATGTGGGATGGAGAGCTTTTAGATATGTTCAAAATACCAACGTCGATATTACCAAAAGTATTGAGTAATGATGAGCCAATTGGTAATACCGACAAAAATGTTTTAGGAGAAAGTATTCCAATTATAGCATGTATCGGAGATCAGCAATCTGCTGCAATTGGTCAAGGTTGTATTAATAAAGGTGATGTGAAATGTACTTTAGGTACTGGTAGTTTTTTAGTTCTGAACACAGGCAAAAATATTACTCTTTCAAGACAAAACTTGATTTCAACAATAGCTTATAAAATTAATAACGAAATATTCTATGCCATAGAAGGCAGTGTTTTTATGGCAGGTGCAATAGTTCAGTGGTTAAGAGATAAATTAGAGTTATTGGATAGTTCAAAAGAAAGTGAAGCATTAGCAAGATCTATTAATGGTAATAGCGGTGTTTATATGGTTCCTGCCTTTACAGGTTTAGGGGCACCCTATTGGCTTCCATCAGCCAAAGCTAGTATTTTAGGAATGACTCGTGACACGGGTAAAGCTCAAATAGTGAGAGCTGGACTTGAAGCTGTTGCATATCAAATAAATGACATAGTGAAATTAATGCAGCTTGATTTTAAGCTAAACCTATCTGAAATAAAAGTGGATGGAGGTATGGCTGCAAATAGTTGGTTATTACAATTTATGGCAGACATATTAAATGCCAATATTGATAGAGCATGTTTTACTGAAGCCACCGCATATGGAGCATTATTTTTGGGTGCAGTTAATTGTGGGTGGGAACCAAATTTAGAAATTGCTATAAGCAAAAGAACAAGTATGAAAACATATAAGCCCATAATGGAACATGAGCATAGACAAAAACTTATTTGCCAGTGGGATAATGCAGTTGAGAGCACTATTTTACACAGTAATGAAGCAACAGTAGAGTTAGTTTAAGTCTGAAGTCTAATATCTTTACGTATTTGTTATATTTCATAATTATTAATTTGTATTCCCATCGTTCAAGAAAATCAATAAGAGCATTATGCTCTTTAGAGACATATGTTCATTTTGTTTTGTTTTGAAATTACATCTGGAAATGACTAATCTTTGCCCACTCGTATTGGGGGCATCTCTATAAAGTTAAGTATCTTAACATTCATCGTATAAAACATGCTTTAGGTATAAGTATGATTTCTTTCTTGTAAATAATTTCTATTGAAGGTGATAGCTTGCATGTCTAGGTGGGAAGACGATATTTATAGATGATTGTTTATAAGATTGCATATTAATTTAAAGAATTTTTTGAGTGTGGAAACACCTTATGTTGAGGGGGGGCATCTTATTTTCGTGGGTGAATTTAATGGTTTAACTTATTATATATAGAATATATTATATGAATTTTCATAAAATATGTTGGCTGCTAGGTATAAAACTTATTAGTTAGAGGTAGATATAACTTTTTATTGTTGCGTTTGATTTCTGAGTTCATTTTAGTATCAAGTCTTGAAGCTAGAGTCATATTTTGAGAGACTGCATCATTCTCGAGAAGTTTAAGGTTAATTAAATGCATAATTATAAAAGCTTTGCTGCCAATGCAGCAATCATTCTTTCTGTTGGTTTTTGTTCAAGTGTTTTTGCGAATACAAATGAAGATATATATGTTGGGGCTGGTATTGGTAAGTCAACTTCGGTAATGAAGAAACATTATGGAGATAACGCTTTTTATAAATCACGAGTATCTTATAATTTATTTGCTGGATATAATATTGACGAATCATATTTTGGTGAATTTAATTATGAGTTTACAACAACAAAAAATCGTATTAATACCATTGGTGCTGGCGACTATATGCCAGGTTCTATACTTGTCGGTGCAGGTGAATTCAATACTCTAAAGACTACTGTAAAGTTGCAACATCCAACGATTTTTGCTGGTTATAAATATTCCATTTCACCACAAGTTGAAATGTCTCTGGCTGCAGGTCTTGCATTAAGTAGAGTAAAAGCTACATATCAGATTATCGATGATGATTTTCCTGGTTTACCTACACAAGCAAATATTGATGAGTCTCGTAGAACGTTTAAAAAGAGTAAGTTGACTCCGGCAATACGTCTTGCTGGCAAATATGATTTTGATGATAATTTTTCTGCACGGATCACAGGGACATGGAGAAATTTATCTGGTATAAAACCAAAATCTCCAGAAAGTATTCCAGGAAGCAATACACAGATTAAGTTGAAAAACACTCTTACTTTTGGTGTTGGCTTCGCATATTCTATTTAGTAAATATGAAGAAATTATAGCCAGTAAATATGTTATTCATGTTGGCTTAAAATGAGGATATGAATAAGGTACAACTTTACTTATGAAATATAATGCCTGCACTTATTCCTTTATGAATGTGAGGTATGCCTCACGCTTATCTCAGGGGATAATGAAATCTGGTAACTATTAACCAATAAACTTAGGTGAAAAATTTCACACTGATTATCTAATAATTATTTGGGAGAATTAATATGCCTTCACTTAGTACTAATGAATTAGATTTACGTTTAGTATTACCGCCACGCAACATTGATGATGTTGTAGCTAATTATAGAGAGATGGCTGATGAGGGTGGTGAAACGGCAAATGAGAAAAAAGAAAGAATTCGAGGATATATACTGAGAAATGATGGTGTATGCAGTGATGTTCAGTCTTTTTTAAACATGGTTTCTGATGAACATGGAATTGTTGAGTTGTCCATAATGGCCAATGATGCATTTGCAGCATCCTCAATGTTAGCAGCGTTATCATTATGTAGGGATGTAGATGGAGCAGTAGATACATCTTTGGTAGCCAATCCTAATTCTAATGCTGCAATCCTTGCAATAATTGCAGGACGTACAGCAACTGCAGCAGATTTAGTGACAATTTTAGCTCATGCAAATCATGATGCAGTGGTAGATACAGCAGTTATTGCTAATGCATTAACTGATGCCGCAACCCTTGCATTAATTGCAGCACGTACAGCAACTGCAGCAGATTTGGTGACAATTTCAGCTCATGCAAATCATGATGCAGCGGTAGATACAGCAGTTATTGCTAATGCATTAACTGATGCCGCAAC
>JABJGS010000051.1 GCA_018703155.1 Francisellaceae bacterium
AGCAATACGTTCTAGATCAAAGGAAGCCGCCATCATTTAAACAAATAGAACAATCTAAAAGAATGCTTAAATCCCAAGCAAGCTTGGAGCATGCTTGACTCGCCACTAAAGTAACGAGATTGCGCATGCTTTTTGTTCAAAATTAGGAATAACTATGAATCCAATTACATCAACAAATGCAGGAGCTTCAGGTGCACTTGTGCCAAGGGGCGTAATGAAGGTAAAAGTACTCCTGAACGAATCCCCAAGGATAATAACGACTATATAAATACGCTTGATGTGTAGTATTACAAGGAAAATTTAAGACCTCACAAATACTAACTACGATTAAGATAGCTCCGTAAAACACTTAGTTCATCGTATGAACTCAAATTCATCTAATAAATGTGTATATACTCTCAACAATCCAACTTGCATACCTAGCATTGCTATGTATAATGTAATACATGAGTATTGAAATAAGTAATTGGAAAACCCAAATTCGTAAGGGCTATCTTGAACTATGCATACTGGCATTGATTAAAACCAAAACCAAAATGTATGGCTCTCAGATATTAGCATCCCTACAAGAAATACGTATTGATGTAAAAGAAGGAACTTTATATCCGCTTCTAAAACGTATGTCCAACGACAAAGTCTTACTTGCCAAATGGGATACTAAAAATAATAGTGGCCATCCAAGAAAATATTATTACCTAACAAGTAATGGCCTAATGTCACTTGCAAGTATGGAAAACGAATTTTCCAAAATGATTGAAATATATGAGACTCTAAAGGAAAGATAAAATGAATGCTAACAATAAATTAGAAAAATATTTAACAAAACTTCACAATGATCTAGGCTCCATGAGTGTTAGTGAAAAAGCGGATATAATTACTGAAATTAAATCTCATGCTGAAGAGAGCGTAGAGTCAGGAAAAAACATTGATGATATTTTAGAAAACCTAGGCAGCCCCACTAATGTCGCTAATAAATATTTAAAAGAAAAAGGGATGCCATCGATTCAAAAACAAAGATCACCGGGTATATTTAGTTCTATCTTAAAATGGTTTTCCATAACTATCATTAGTTTATTTTTACTCATTGTACTTGGCCTTGGCACTATACTCTGGAAAATCAACCCCTTTCGCCATATCCCCAATTCAAACATCTCAATAACTGATCGTGGGATCTCAGCAGTTACTTCACATGGAACTATATCTATTAATGATGAAGGTATTACCACAGAGTCACATACTGTTAGTACAAATGGTACTGATGACACCAATGATAATGTCTCAAATGAAGTAATTAGTGCTTCCTCATCACAAATAGGTAACAAAATTATTGAGAATAAAACGCTAACAACTTTTGATAGCTTTGGTGACTTAAGTATGAAAAATTCAACTATCACCAATAAAATATCAGTATTCGGTAAGTTAAATGCCGAAAATACCACTATAAATTCCTTAGCTGCATTTGGTGAGTCTCATCTTAATAACTCTACAATTAAAGGCCTGACTAACATCAATGGCAAGCTCATAATCACTAATAGTACTATTTTGGGGCCACTGCATATATTAGGCGAAATAACTGCAAAGAGCTCTAATTTCAATGGTGATATTTTTGCTGCAGGTGACAAATTAAAATTCACTAAATGCACTCTTGAAAATATTATCGTACAAGCAAATAAATACAATACTATACAAAAGATTGTGATTAGAAATCATAGTGAAATTAATGGCAATATTGAATTTGAACAAGGTAATGGAATTGTAGAAATAGACTCTATGTCTACAATTCATGGTAACGTAATCGGTGCTAAGGTTATTAAGAAAAATTAACCTCTATGACACTCTAATTACTTCTTGGAATATTTTATAATTTGGTATTAAGATTTTAACTTTTTTGCCTTCTTCCATGCACGACAAAGTGGTATAGCGAATATTTATTGATGAAACACTGCCTTGATGACCAGATATTGTAACATTTTGTTTAATCTTAATTGGTTGATACATTATAATTAAAAAACCAGATATTACATTTGAGAGTATATCTTTTGTAGCAAACCCCACAGCAAATCCAGTTAACCCCAATCCTGCAACAAGAGCACTTACATCCACCCCCAAAGTTCCTAAAGCAGTCACTGCTCCAAAAATATTTAATGCAGCCTTAGATACACCAGAAATTAATATGTAGATGCCAGTAGTATCGCCTCTTTTTTCGCCAATACGTATTAGTAACCATCTAGACACAATACTGGCTAAATAGAAAAAAAGAAAAACAAGAAGACCACCAGCTAGGTGTAAAGCAAATCCTGCGGCCTCGGTAACAAACCAATGCCGCAGACTATCATTTATATTTAACAAGCTATCCATGCTTATAATTTTATCCTACTTAAAATGGAATATCATCATCAAAAGGCTCAGCAGCAGCTGCTACTGGTTTTTGTTGTTGCATGTTATTAGAGCTTGCTGGTGCATCCATTGGCGCACCACCTTTTGAATCTAACATTTGCAATTGATTCCCAATTATTTCTGTAGTATATCTGTCAGCGCCAGATTGATCTTGCCATTTATTAGTTCTAATTGAGCCTTCTATATAAACCTTTGAACCTTTACGTAAATATTCACCAGCTATTTCAGCTAAACGAGTATATAGAACTACACGGTGCCATTCAGTACGCTCTTGCATTTCATTAGTTTGCTTATCACGCCACGACTCACTTGTAGCCAAACGTAAATTAGTAACAGCGCCACCACTTGGCATATATCTAACTTCAGGATCTGCTCCTAAATTACCTATAAGGATTACTTTATTTACACCCTTGGCCATATTAACTCCTAATAATAAAATCTAATGCTCGACGAGAACTGTATACCTATCAAATAATTTTGTATACAGAATAATTGTTGCCAGCAAGGAAAATGTTAACCCACTAGCTAACAAAGGTAAGATCCTCGCATCGAGATAATTTAACACAAATCCTGAACAACTGCCTCCCAAAAACACCCCTAAAAATTGAAATGTTGTATAAATACCAAGAGATATTCCTCTTTGCCCTTCTCTACAATTTTTTGCCACTTCAGATGGAAGTAATGTTTCTAAAATAATAAAAGTAATAAGGAATACACAAAAGCTCATTTTGCCCATACCAAAAGCTACTGATAGCTGGGCTAAAGCCATAAGTAAAATAGATAATTTAGTGATGCTATCCCCATATTTTTTTATTGGGAATAGCCCAATAATTGCAATAGCTATACAAATAGCATAAAGATATAAACTGTAATCTACTTTGCCGATTAAAGCAGGAAGGGCTGTAAAATATGTCGCTAAAGCTGCATGAATTATAAAGACAGTTGCAAAACAAAAAGGTAATTTAGTTCCATCAGTAAAAGCGCTCTTTAGTGACTCTAGGATACTGTAATTAAAAGCATTAGTTTTACCCTCAGCATTACCTGGAACTAAAGAAATCAGCAAAATAGCAATCAGTGCAAATACTGCTCCTAATAAAAACACCCCCTTTAAAGTATAAAGATTGTATATAATCGGACCCAGGAACAAAGAAATAATAAACGCAGCACCAATACTTGCACCAAAACTTGCTATAGCAATAGCTTGCTTATCTTGCGGCACTCTATCAATGATGAAAGCTAGACTTACACTTCCTATTGCACCACAGCCCTGCAAAAAACGCCCCAAGATCATGCCCCAAATATTAGTAGAAAATGCTGCCACCAATGAGCCACACAAAAATAGTGCCAAGCCAAATATCAATACTGGCTTACGTTGCCATTTATCAGAAAGATAACCAAATGGTATTTGTAATGTTGATTGACTTAAACCATGAATTCCTACAGCAACGCCAATAAGTAGTGCCGATGATTGGCTTAACTCCTGTGCACCATAAGCAATAACTGGCAGTGCAATAAACACCCCAAGCATTCTCATAAACATTGAGCTAGATATAGCTACAACACTAAACCAAGAATTTCTAATAATCATTATGGTTACCACCAACCGTTGATATCAAATGGAAATAGCATTAGCTATTCACCTTGCCTATCTTGGATAACTCTAGCGGTCTATCACTAAGCTTAGGTAAATACCTAATATAATTATCAGATTATAATACATATAATTTCATGCTAATTCCATCTGGCTAGCTAAGTGTTTTGAAACTAACTGCTCATAAGCAGAGAGACTAGGGACTTTTAAAATTGGCTCCTTAGCACGCTCATCATTTATTCTAACTTGAATGCTCTCGGTAAAATATGGAGAACTTTCAAACTCACACATCTCATCTGTATCCATCAATCCACCCTGAAACTTTAATGTTCCTTTGCTGGCGTCAGATAGCTTTTCATAATAATTATCATTGTTGGCAGATAGATAGCGTTTTGCATTTACATGGTTAGCAACTAAGTTTACCACTCGCTTAGAGAACCCCCACATTAACAGATGTTTCGCAGCTATTAATTCATGATTCAAGACACCAAGATTAGCCATGTGCTCTACAGGTACTGAAGATACATAATGACCAATATCATGAAATAATGACGCGATGATCACACTATCACTATGGCCAGATTCCACAGCAAAATATGCTGATTGCAAGGCGTGATCCAACTGTGATATTTTCTCTCCAATATACCCTTCTGTCTTCGAACTCTTTAATACAGAGAATGCATTTTCATATAAATTCATACTTCAACCTCATTCACAATAGGATTAGCAACATTATAAATATAAGCCCACATAGAATAATCAATTCCCGGTTCGCGCTCACATTCAGGTGGAAACTTTAACCGTTTGTCTGAATAATATTCCTCTCTTTTTGAGCCAGAATCAGATAATCGATTATAAGTCATAAATACTGCGCGTCTTGAGCTATTACTATGATTCGGGTCAGAATAATGTGGTAAAAATGAATCAAACAATACTATCGTTCCAGCTTTACATTCAATCGGCACCCACATCAAATCACGAATTACCGAACGTCTTATAGTTTTATCATCTTCTTGTGGCAACAAATTATTCTTAAACTGACCTCCAGTTACCACCTACAGACAACCATTATCTATAGTGCAATCATCAACTGCTAGCATCATAGTTATGTGGTAGCTCTGACCAAAACTTAAAAAAGCTGGATAATCTTGATGCGGACTAAATCCATTAGCTCCAGATAGTTTGAAATTTATTTTTTCTTTGAATAGTACAGCCTCTTCCCCCATTAACTCACTTAAAAGAGCAATCGTTCGCTTGCCTTGTGCAACGTCATTAAAACCTTGATGATATTGAAGAAAATTTTCAATTCGACATAATTGTTTTTTATTAAGTTTAGTAGATTCAAAATATTTCATCCATTTGCCTGGTGTTTCCGGCCAAATCTCAATATCATTAGTCCACTTAATAATATCATCTCTTTCACTTAAACTAAAAAAATTATTCAGTTCTATAAAACCATGTTGCTGCCAAAACTTGCTCTCACTTGCACTTAGTATCATTATTAGCTCCTATAGCCATGAGCGCACTAAGTACACAAGATATCAATACCACGATAAACATTAATTTAAAATTGTTATTATTTTTATAAATCATATATCCAATGATAAATTCACCCATTCCAGCAAAAGCATATCCTGTTGCATTCATCAATCCCATAGCTGTACTTAAATTATGTTTATCTATAAGATCATGGCATATGCTAAATAAAGGTGTTTGTGCTCCATAAACAAAAAAACCACACACAAATAAAATCAATATATTTAGTGTGACTAATTCATTTGGCACTTTTAGAAATACAACTATCAAACCTGCAGCCATAATCATAAATATGGAGATTACATGATTTTTATTTTCAGCAAAGTACTTGTCTGTCAGGTATCCTGCAACTATTGAGCCTAATGCCATGCCGAATGGTAAAGCTAAAGTAATCCATACATTATGATCCGATGCAGCTTTCAAATAATAAACTGGAACCCAAATAATTAAACCATAACGAGCTATGCTACAAAATCCCATAGCTAAACTTGCAAGCACAAACTTTTTATTACTAATGATCATTAAAATGCTATTTTGCTTACTACTACTATTTTCTTTATTTGTATTTTCTGATGCTACTTGATAACCATACTCTTGAGGGCGATCACTAATGAATAAATAAAATATTATCGTTACACATAAAAATGGTATTAATGGCAATCGAAATACCCAAGGCCAAGAATAATTTTGTATTACGAATAAACAAAGACCAAAAGTAACCACAGAAGAAAGGCCTGAAGAAAATAAGAAGCACCCCATAGCAAAACTACGTTCTTCTTTTGGCCACCAATTAGTAATTAATTTACTTCCTGGAGCAAACCCCATACTTTGAGCAAGGCCATTTGCACACCATAATATTAAAAAAGACCAAAACCCAGTTGAGAAACTAACAAAATGATTTAGCAGAATTGATGCTAGAGCCCCCATAGAAATTATTAACTTAGGGCTATATCTATCACCTAGATATCCACTTAATATTTGACCACCGCCATAGAACAATAGCAGCATGCCACTAATAATTCCGGTGTGAGAAGCAGTTAAGTTTAATTCCTCTTGGATCCCAAGAATTGCAAAGCTATAGTTTTGTCGACCAGTATAAAAAAATAAATAACAAAGCATGGTTATCAGCAACATTCGCCACTGCAAAAACCTAAGTTGCGTCCCTGTGTTATTTAGCTCAAGGCTGATTGCTGGTGAATTCATTCCCTAGAATTCCAAAAGATAATCTAGAAAGTATAAGGATGCTCAAGTTTCGAGTCAACGAGCCTAAAATAGGTAAATAAATACTCTTCTTTTTATATTTTCTAACTAATTTTTACAATAGCTGGGTATATTATCAGCCTCTATAAATAATTTTCAGCCTCTATAAATAATTTAATGATATAATTGTTTGCTTACATTCAAATGATTTAGAAAGTCAACATAATTTCAGGACCACTTTAATATGCAGAACATTACCGTAATTGGCGCAAAAACTCATAATTTAAAAAATATTAACTTAACTATCCCAAGAGAAAAACTAATAGTGATCACAGGTCTATCTGGATCTGGTAAATCCTCGCTGGCTTTTGATACTCTATATGCGGAAGGACAACGACGATATGTGGAATCTTTATCCACTTATGCCAGACAATTCCTCTCAGTTATGGAGAAACCTGATGTTGAACATATAGAAGGCCTATCTCCAGCTATCTCTATAGAACAAAAATCAACCTCCCATAACCCTCGTTCAACAGTAGGTACGGTTACTGAAATATATGACTATTTAAGATTACTATATGCTAGGGTTGGTACGCCCCAATGCCCACAGCACTCAACAACATTAGAAGCTCAAACCATAAGTCAGATTGTTGATGATGCTATGTTACTCCCAGAAAATTCTAAAGTTATGATTTTATCGCCTCTTGTCAGAAACAAAAAAGGTGAACACCAGCAAATATTTGAATCCTTAAAATCTCAAGGATATATTCGCGTGCGTGTTAATAAAGTTATGTATGACCTAGGCTCAACACCAAAGCTTAATGTTAATCAAAAACATTCTATTGAAGTTATTGTTGATAGATTAAAAATACGTGAAGATATAAAAACCAGACTTGCAGATTCTATTGAGTCTTCAGTTACTTTATCTTCTGGCTTAGTCATTATTGCAAATATTGATAATGATGACTTCGAAAAACTCTACTCAACTAAGTATGCCTGTAATTCTTGTGGTTATAGCATCCCAGAACTAGAGCCAAGACTATTCTCTTTTAACAATCCAACTGGTGCTTGTCCTACCTGTGATGGCTTAGGACATAAGCAATACATGGATACTGATAAAATAATTTATGACGAAAGTTTATCTTTGAGCGAAGGAGCTATTCGTGGCTGGGATAAAAATGCACACTATTACCATAGTATGCTAACTTCTTTGGCAGATTATTTTGAATTTTCCATGGATAAACCTTACGAAAAGCTCAGTAAAAAAGTTAAGCAATTAATTTTGTATGGTAGCCGTGGTATAGAAATAGACTTTACTTTTAAAATCCGAGGTAAAAATCCTGTTACTAGGACATCAGTATTTGAAGGTGTTATTCCAAATATGGAACGCAGATATAAAGACTCTGATTCTGAGCATGTGCGTGAAGAACTAAGTAAATTTATAACTAATAAATCGTGTGAAACCTGTGGTGGACATCGCCTTAATGAGTCAGCACGCCATGTGTTCATTACCGAAATCAACCTTCCTTCCCTAACAACTAAAACCATTGAAGATTTATGTGATTTTTTCAAAAATCTTACGTTAACTGGTTGGCGCAATCAAGTAGCAAGTAAAATTCTTAAAGAAATTCAAGAACGTTTGGGATTTCTACTAAATGTTGGCCTAGATTATTTAACTTTAAATCGTAGTGCTGACACCCTTTCTGGCGGGGAAGCTCAACGAATTCGTCTAGCTAGCCAAATAGGTGCTGGTTTAGTCGGAGTAATGTATGTTTTAGATGAGCCCTCAATCGGTTTACATCAACGAGATAATCAACGACTAATAGACACCCTTACACATTTACGCGACTTAGGTAATACTGTTATTGTCGTTGAGCATGATGAAGATGCAATTTCTTGTGCTGATCATGTCATTGATATTGGCCCAGGTGCAGGAATACATGGCGGGGAAGTAGTTGCAGAAGGTAAACTTAATGACATTAAAAATAATAAAAACTCCCTTACCGGACAATATTTATCTGGAAAACTGAAAATTGAAGTTCCTCAACATCGCGCAAAGGTATGTGATGATCAATGGATAAAAATAGTTGGAGCTAAAGCTAATAATTTACAAAATGTTTGTGTGGATATTCCTATTGGAATTATGACGTGTGTAACCGGAGTTTCAGGATCAGGAAAATCATCACTAATAAATGAAACCTTATATCCTCTCGCGGCAAAATGCTTAAATGGCGCTATGATGGATCAAATTGGTGAATATGAATCAATATCTGGACTAGAGCATTTCTTAAAAGTAGTAAATATTACCCAACAACCAATTGGCCGGACTCCTCGTTCAAATCCAGCGACATATACTGGAATATTTACTGATATTCGTGACTTGTTTGCAGGAACTAGTGAAGCTAGAACTCGTGGCTACAAACCTGGTCGTTTCAGCTTTAATGTAAAAGGTGGTCGCTGTGAAGCCTGCCAAGGTGATGGTGTACTAAAAGTAGAGATGCATTTCCTTCCTGATGTTTTTGTCCCATGTGATGTTTGCTTTGGTAAAAGATATAATCGTGAAACTTTAGAAGTTACCTATAAAAGTAAAAACATTCATCATGTCCTAGATATGACAATTGAATCTGCTGTCACATTTTTTGAAAATATTCCGGTGATAAAAAGAAAATTACAAACCTTAATAGATGTTGGTTTGTCTTATATAAAACTTGGGCAAAGTGCTACTACGTTATCTGGTGGTGAAGCCCAAAGAATAAAGTTATCCAAGGAACTGTCTAAGCGCGAAAAAGGGCAGAGCCTATATATCTTAGATGAGCCAACTACTGGGCTACATTTCCATGATGTTAATAAACTATTATCAGTATTGCGCCGCTTACAAGAACATGGCAATACAATTGTTATTATTGAGCATAATTTGGATGTGATCAAAACTGCTGACTGGGTAATTGATATTGGTCCAGAAGGTGGTTACCGCGGTGGTAAAATTATTGCATCTGGCACACCAGAAGATGTTGCTAAAGTGAAAACTTCATATACGGGACATTATCTAAAAGAAATGTTGGAAAATGCTAAGCAGTAAATGGTCAGATAGTATCCATACGGAAAATGGCGATGACTTTGATATACAATGGTTACTAAAACCATATAATGTCACTGCAGCTCTTAAGGAACATTATGATACTATTGAGTTAGAATTGCTTTCTCAGCAAGAGCAAGCACTTTCTATCTATGAGCAGACACATATTACACAAAAAACAGCTTTAGTTCGTGAAATCTACCTTAAACATGATCATGATGCACTAACATATGGCAGAGTTATTTTCTCAAACCATGCCTATGAAACATTGAAAGATCGAATTGATACTTTGGGAACTAAGCCTATTGGACAGCATCTATTTTACAAACATAAATTTAACCGTTCCAATTTCAAGTATGCCAGGTTAGACACAAAAAATGTCTTACTAATGAATGCTTGCCGGCGACTTAATGATGGCTTGTTAGAAAAAATAGAATATGCATATTCTAGACACTCAATTTTTTCACCACCAAATGATAGTAACTGCCTTATCTCATTACATGAAGTTTTTTTCCCATGGCTAAAAAAGTATATTGCATAATATGATAATTGAAGAAATTAATTTCATAGATCCTGAGAGAATTTTTAATGCTTTTGTTAATGAGCCCGGAAGCCTATGGCTCGATAGCTCCATTAACACCCATAAAATGGGTGGTTGCAGTTTTCTAGCTATTTCTCCATATAACACTTGGTCTCTGAAAAATTCAATATTAACTGCTATGGATGGCAAACAAATAGAATGTAATGACCCATTCAAGCTCCTACAAGAAGAAATGGCACAGCTGCAAACTGAGCATATAGATGAAATACCAAATTTCCAAACTGGTGTTGCCGGCCTGTTTTCATACAATTTGCATAGCTATATTGAACCTATAAAATCAGGGTCAATACAGGGTGATCCATTTCCTGACTTATATCTTGGATTTTATGATTTAGTCATTGCTTATGAGCATAACACTAAAAGAACTTTCATCTTCTCTAGCGGTGCGCCAAAAAACACTAAGAATGAGAAAGACAAACATGCTCATCAGAGGTTAAAATGGTTACTTGATGAGCTAAAATATTTAGCACTACTTCCTAAAGTTAACAATACCCCATGTAGTGATTTTTCAAGCTCCACTACTAAAGAGCAATATATTGCCGATACTCAGACGATGATTGATTATATTTATGCTGGTGATATCTTTGAAGCTAATCTGTCGCAGGAATTCACCTGTAAACGCCCAAGTGGACTTAGCTCCTTTGACCTTTACCGACGTCTACGTAAATATAATCCAGCCCCATTTTCTGCAATGTTAAATATGAATGGCCAACAAATATTATCTTCATCTCCAGAGCGATTCCTACATTTAGAAAATAATATAGTTGAATCAAGACCCATTAAAGGCACAATGCCACGTTCTGATGATCCAATACTTGATCAACAATATGCTGACAGACTACTAGCCTCAGAAAAGGATCATGCTGAGAACACCATGATTGTGGATTTAATGCGCAATGACATCTCCAGAGTATGCACCCCAGGAAGTGTTAATGTCCCTCAGTTATGTGCACTTGAATCATATAAATCTGTACATCATTTAGTCTCTGTAGTTTTAGGTAAGTTGCAAACAAATCATAACCATCTTGATTTGTTAAAATGCTGTTTCCCTGGTGGTTCAATAACCGGAGCTCCTAAAATTAGAGCAATGGAAATAATTTATGAGCTAGAGAAGGTAACTCGTGGCCCATACTACGGCTCAATGTTATATATAAGTAACTCTGGAGCAATGGACTCATCAATTTTAATCCGCACCATACTCTGTGATAAAAATAACCTTAGCTTACGTGCTGGTGGTGCAATTGTGGTAGATTCAGAGCCTGATGCTGAATACGAAGAAACTCTTACCAAAGCAATTAAACTTAAAGAGGCATTGCTGGCACTATGATACTATTAATTGATAACTATGATTCTTTTGTCTACAATTTACTTCACTACGTAAATATTCTTGGACACCAAACCTCTGTATACCGTAATGACAAAATCACTCTGGATGAAATAGAAGAGATCGCCCCTTCGCACATTATTCTATCACCAGGGCCATGTAGCCCCAATGAATCTGGCATTTGCATACCGCTAATAAAGAGATTTTTTAAATCTATACCTATTCTTGGCGTCTGCCTTGGCCACCAAGCCATTGGGCAGGCATTCAATGGAAAAATTATTAGAGCTAAAAGCCCTATCCATGGAAAAAAAACCACAATCAATTGTACCAGCAGCAAGCTCTATACCGGAATGAATACAGAAATTGAGGTTGCTAGATACCACTCTTTAATTGTTGCTAAAGAAAATTTTCCAAACCAATCATTAAAAATAACCAGTGTCTGCACTGACAACCAAATCATGTCTTTAGAGCACAGAATATATCCATTATTTGGGGTGCAATTCCACCCAGAGTCTATTTTAACTAAACATGGCATGCATATTATTAAAAACTTTATAACAATATAATTAGAGCATTTAAAACACTATTAGCACCGACAAGTAAAAGTAAAACAAATAATATAATTAATTTCCAACACATTGTAATAAATCATCTATAATTCCTTACATAACGACCATTTCCAGACCTACATTGAGAGTGTGTTTATGACCAGTTCTTATTCTGTATTACAGTCTACGCAAAAAGCTATCAGCCGTTTTGCAGACCATTTACAGGGCCTTAGAGTAGCCAACAGCCTTATGACAATATCTATAGAGATTGATAATACTATTACAAACGAAGCTCTAGCTATTAGTAATATGCGCCGAATCAGTGATAGCTTAACAATTTTTGCTGAAGACATAGCCATAAAGGGCACATATGGAATCGGTCATAACCGAATCAAAGCAACGCAAATATTATCTGCCACCTCTAAGCTCAAGAATGATTTAATTGAAATTTACTCACTTGTAAAAGATACAGATGAAGTACCTGAAATAGTAAAAGATAGTATTAAAGGACTATTATTTATTAGCTCAAGGATTTATATCTTGTGCGTTAGTGAAGTAGATCCTGCATTAGAGATAAAGAATAACCCTGCTAATAATGAAAATACAGGGGCTGCGTAGTTAAAGTACAGCAAGGTAGTAATGTAATTAATTGTCATATTAACTATTTATTTTAATCTGGTAGTAGCTGGTGCAGATTGGGTAACTTTTGGTTCATCTTTAGTTATCGCTGGAGCAGACGCAGCTGATTTTTGTTTTAAGACCCCTTGACCATTCTGAACTTGACGTGTAACCATAGGCTCCACTACTGAGTTTGGAGATGCTCTGCCTGCCTTCATCTCCTTAACTTCCGCCCTGAGACTATCAAACTCTGCCCTTAACTCATCAAGACCGGACCTAACCGAATGTGTGACAGGAACTGAGCCAAAGAAATTTCCATCTCGAGCTGGGGCTGACATTACCATTTCAACTCTAGTAGCTGGACCTGTTTTCATATTTGATAGCTCTGCTTCGACTCGTTCTGCCTCAAGCAGTTTTGTTTTTAAGTTTTCTTCATTTACCTCAACTTCAGAGCTTACTTTAGAGTTTTCATTTGATGCACTATACATATCAACACCAGCTACTACAGCAACTGCTACAAGTATAACCGGGGAAAGAACAACTGCCACAGCAACAGCAACAGCAACAGCAACAGCACCTCCTACAAATTTAACTACAGGATTTTTAAGAACTTTTTGCCACCACTTAGGTGCTTTTGGTTTATTCAAATCTGCTTGATTTTTGGTATCTTTAATTGGATCTTTTTGAGCTGCAAATTGAGGATAGTCATCTTTTAGTTCTTTTATTTTTTCACATATATCAGTACCATATACTTCATCAACATTTTTTAGACCATTTGCCCCATTAGAATTTGCTGCTGCAATTTGCTGTCCGTGATTAGCAAGAAATTGCCTAGCTACAAGCCCATTAAATTCATCTCTTTCTGGTGATTTTTCTCCAGGAGGAGGGGGTAACTGACCATCATAGAGCTCCCTATACATTACCATTGCAATGGCCATCTCAGTAACCATTTCTTCTCTATCTTTACCACTCACACAACTGCCAATACGATTACCACCTTTAGAAAAATTTAATATTTGCTCAAGAGCTGCTTTTTCGCTCATATGATTAGTGCTTCTAGCTACACCAGTTAAAAGCGCAGATTCACTCCAGTCATGTCCCTCTAGTCTTTCTTTTACAGCAGCAGCAAGCTTAGGATCAGAAGCAGCATGACCTGCAAGTAGACTCTGTGCAGATCCGTTAACACCGTCTTTTCCTTCTGTTAAATACCTAGACAATCCTCTAGCTTTATTCACCGGGGTGTTTGTATAAGAGGTATCACATGTTACAGTCATACCTTTCGGATTAACTCCTAATGATTTTAAATAATCATCTCCACCAACATCCAATTTACCTTTAACTGCTTTCACAGCAGCAATCAAAGCATCATCACCACCTTCTGGTTGCATCGGTCTACTAAACAACGTTTGAATAGCCATCGGTATATCAACCGTTGACTTTCCTTGCATTAAGGCTTCATCAATTTTACGTTGTATGGTATTGGCAACTAATTGCTCAAGGTTTTGTCTTGTTATTGTTTCCTTTTGATGTTCATCTTCTATATCAAACGGAACAAGAGCTCCAGATCTAACTTTTTCAAATAATATTTTATCAGGCCCATCTGCGGAAGACACGGTAAGTGATGTTACATATCCATTTGGTGCTCCTGGATATTTTCTAATGGTGCTTGGTGGTACACCAAGAACATCTCCTAAATTTTTACCTACATGTTCAGGATTAGTTTTCCAGTCATTCACTCTCTCTTGTAAATGTTTTTTCTCCCATTCTTCTAAACCCTCAAACCAATCCTCACCAGAGGGAGTTTTCAAAATATTTCCCCATGATTCTGTTTGTTCAGGTGTAAATGCTGTTATAGGGTTTTCTTTTCTAATCGCAATTGTTGGATGTTTTGCCCGAAGAGCTTCTTTAAGTTCAGCTTCAGTCTTATACGCAGCAGTCACTTCACCATATGCTCCCACAGTCTCAAACCCACCATCAGGATTTGAACGGCCAATAAGCTTTCCTGATGGGTCCATAACAGAAACAACAGCAGTTCTTGGTTGCCAATTTGTGTGGCTCTCTGCATTTAGCAAATCATGCTTACCTATCCCTTTAAGAGAAGGTACCTGTTCTTGCAATGTTTCCAATAATTGTTTATTAATGCCTGCAAGAACAGATTGAAGCCCTTTGTCTCCATCAGCTTTAACATGTTTATTTTTTTCTAGAGCCTCACTGTTTAATCCTTTTGCCTGTTTCTCAAGAAGTCCTTTAACTCTTTCGTATTCCTCACTACCTAGTTCTATGCCACTATTATCCAGAATTAATATAGCACCTTTTATAAATTGATTTCCTCTAACTTCAACACTTTCCATTGCGGCTTTTGTTGATTTTGGCATGTTTTTACATCCGAACATCATTAATGATGTTTATTAGACGCAATTTATAGCAAAAAAGTTCACTTTTTCAATAAAACAGTTCATGTTCAGTGATGTTGCACTATTTTAATAAGGAATGAATTTATTTTTATAATAACAAATAAGTATAAATAATGATTAATATCTGAAGTGATAATTAGAATTCACTTACATTGCTTCTTAAGTAAAACTTCAACTTCTTTTGGAGGTAATGAGGGATGGAATAGAAATCCTTGGAATAGATCACAATTATTATCAACTAAAAATTTCATTTGCTCTTTTGTTTCAACTCCTTCGGCAACTACAGTCAAATCAAAATGATTCGAAATGCAGAATACTGATTTAACTAATTTTGCTGAGTTATTATCTTCCTGAATCTGTGAGACAAAAGATTTATCAATTTTCAATATATCAATAGGCAGTGTATGTACATTCTGTAAAGTTGAATATCCTGTACCAAAATCATCTATAGCTATTCTTATACCCAGCTCTTTAAGAGCGATTAATGTCCCAAGAATCTCATCTTCTTCTATATGTGATGTTTCAGTAATCTCTACTACTATATTTTTAGGATTAATATTATTACTTGACATAGATTTGTTTAAATAGGTAACCAAGGCTTCATCTTTTAATTGTATTGGTGAAATGTTTATAGACATGGTTATTTTATTCATATTATATTTTTTTTGCCAACTAGAAAATTGTTTCATTGTCTCATCTATAACAAAGTAACCAATTTCATTTATACACCCAAGCTCTTCAGCTAAAGGAATGAAAATGTCTGGGGAGATCACACCCAAGCCATTATTTGTCCAACGTAATAGCTCTTCAAAACCACTAATAGTTTTGCCATCTGGCAAAAATACTGGCTGATATTCAACTCTAAGTTCATCATTATGAATTGCTTTTTGCAATCCTCTTTCAATCTTTAAATTATATGAAAATTTTTCATCTAGCTCTAAATCAAAAGCATTCCAACAAGACTTGCCATGTGACTTAGAGTAATACATTGCTAAGTCTGCATATTTAAGTAAGTCAGTAACTGTATTACCATCTTTAGGATAGATAGCAACACCAATGCTAACTGATACTTTAATAATATTTCCACGAATATTAATGGGTAAAGATAAACTTGATATTATTTTATCCGGCACTGCATTAAAAGTATTTACATTCCTAACATCATAAATAATTGCAAATTCGTCTCCATCAATGCGCGCAATGACATCTGTTTCTCGAAGACACGACTTTAATCTCTTAGATATCGCTATAAGAAAATCATCTCCAACATCATGACCAAGAGAATCATTTATATCTTTGAAGTCATCAACATCAATAAATAACAAGGCAAAATTCTTATCATGGTCACCTGCGTGCTTTGTACATTCTTGCAATTTATTTTCAAAAGAGAACCGGTTATCAAATTCGGTAAGGCTATCTCTCAAAGCCAGCTCTTTCAATTTTCTTCCCTCTTCAATAGACTTTTTAAGAATATTGTTTTCTTCTATGGCATTCCTAATATTACTTTGCAAATATAAAGTACTAATATTATCTTTCATTAAATAATTAATAGCCCCTTTTCTTACAGCTTCAACAGCAATAGTTTCATTTCCATCACCGGTTAACATTAATATTGGCAGCTCACATAACTTTTTGCTATTTTTCATAAAATCGATGCATTCTAAACCATCTGAGTCTGGTAAGTTATAATCAATAATAACACAATCAATTTTTGAGACGTCTCCATTTTTCATTATACTATCTAAGTCTTCTTTACTCTCAGCTTCAATGAATGTATAAATATCTTCATTTTTATTATTTGGCAATTTTGTATTTAATAGGTTTTCACATAACAAGCGGTCAGGTTCATTATCATTTATTATAAGTATATTAATTGCCACCATCTAGAGAGCCTCTTTGGTAGTTAAAAATATATCAAATGATAAATATTTTAATCGATGAATGTAATTTATGTATTTATTAAAATAAATATACTTTTTCATTTAACTACTCTATCCCAAGTTATAGCAACTTCAATATTTTTTTCATCATGGAAACGGTTGTGTTTCTTGTAACTTTGCATCGATGACAAGATAGTAGTGACTATAGCTATACAAAACACCATCCCATCAAGTGGCATAAGATCTAAGACCCCAACAATCATTATAAAGATAACGTAGATAAATTCTTTGAACTGTAATTGAAAAGATTCCGTAACATCATATTCAATAGCATCAAGGCCTAAATTAATACCTGAAAAATTCAACAGCAACAATGAAATGCAAAGAGCAATAATTGCCCTGGTCACGGTCTTAGGTAATTTTTTCTTATCTTTCTCTAACTTCACATTTAAAGTTCTTTATTTATATTTCACTTGTTAAGTATAGACTCATAGTTTAGTACTATATTGTTTAGTATTGGTCAGTATGGCACCAGGTCTGATTTTTTTTATGATTATAGTCATGTTGTCTGCATATATTATGGCACGCACAATTAACACTTTATTAACAATTGCTGTATAAGCACCTATCTTAATGTATCAACTTCAATGTTTATGACCTCCAACTATAATAGATTGGTGGGAATAACAAAAATATCATCTGTAAACTTCTATAATTATTTTCCTTGGTTTACATGAAAATCACTAATGGTTAATTATTATTTACAATTAAAGAACCATGGTTGAAACTTGTTTCTTTAAGAGTTTAATGCAACATTTAATTTCAAATTAACGTCTTAATTTTTCTTCTATATTCGAAGTACAGATCCGGTTTTCTTGATCGAAATATTTTCAGACTATATGATCTTTTGATTGTTTTGGGCACTATCACCTAAGCTTAAAAACATATATATTATTTAACGGATATGTCTATTTTAATTATTATTCTAATCACTGTGCTTATTAAAGTAATCTATAGATTTTTCAAGATCAGTCGATGTGGCAATTAATGTATTTTTTGCATTTGAAATTTTTTGTGATGATTTTTTATTTTCATTTAAGACTTCATGTATTTCATTCATAGCAATACCTGCTTGTACCATTTGGAACGCTTGCTCCTTTGCACAATCAGCCATAGTATTACTTTGTTGAGATATATTTTCTAAATCTTTATCCATTTCTGATAAGAATATTATTGATGCATCAAAGTTACTTTCAGTTTTTTCTAATCTAACACCATTTCCATCAATTTGAGATGATGCTTTATCCAAATCTTTATTTAAATCATTAATAACAGTAAAAATATCTGTAGTTGATTGCTGGACTCTAATTGAAAGATTACGAACTTCATCAGCAACCACAGCAAAGCCTCGTCCATTCTCTCCAGCTCTAGCAGCCTCAATTGCAGCATTTAGTGCTAACAAATTTGTTTGTCCAGCCACATCTAGTATTTCGCCCAGTACACCTTCAATTTTATTAGCTTTAGTTGTGAGGTTACTCATGATATTTCTTGATTCTTGAACATCATTAAATACAGCTCTTATAGAGTCCACAGATGAATCTACAATACTTAAATTAGCCTTAGTTTTTTTACATACCTCATCTACAAATTGAGCTGTAGATACAGTATTATCAGTTATTTTTGACGAATTTGAAATAACTTGATCTAATGAGTCTTTTAAATTAATAATCCCAGAATATTGTGAATCTATTCCATCGACTAACGAGTCAGAGCAATTTGATAAACTTTTAATTTCTTCACCGACGTCTTCAGCTGCGGACGTAATAACATCGACTTGCTGGTTAAGACGCATAACCAGTTGTGCAAGGGCCACATTAATTCTTTTAATTTCTTCTGTACCACAAGATGAATCTATTTTTACTGACAATTTACCTCGTGAAAGTCTTTCAATAGAATTGATCATGCTATCTATAGGAGTAAACACAACTTTATTTATCAATAAAAAGGCCATAAGTAATAATATTAAAGTAACTAAGGTGTAGACGAGAATAGAAGTATCTCTCACCTCCTCTATTTCTTCTGATAATAAACTGAAATCGTAACCCAGTGATATTTGATATATTGATTTATTTTTAAAATCTTTTATTTCACTTTTTACAATAATTTTATCTTTAATATTTTCCCAATTATTTGTAAAGATATCTTTCCCTTTTGTTTCGTCATATATTCTTATTGGATAATGGTATCCCTTCAATAAGGATTTAAATTCTTCCTCTAAATCTATTATAATTTCCCCATATCCAGCTGGCTTCAATGAGCCAATACGAAATGCATAGGTTAAATACGTTCCCTGATCATTATTCCAAATCATTGTCTCATCAAAAGCATAATGAGTTGAATGTTGCTCCATCATGCTCTTTAAATAAACAGGCATTTGTTTGCTAAGACTATTGGTTTTATGATTATTTGACAAAATATGATTAAAGCTAGCATCATATATTTTCATACCAACTATAGGTAGTTTATTATAATTAACCCACTGCTCAATAACCTCATCAATCTTATGTTTTACTGTAGTTTTCAAGCTATTGTCTCGAGGAGCTCTTTGTAAATCTATAAGGCTATCTTCAAGTGGAAAGTTCGAAAAAATTGCTGAAACTAGATGCTGAGCTTCAATTTCAATTTTTGCCTTAATAAGATCAATTTCCATATTTAGCTGTTTGCGCATAAGTCCGCGCTGGGCAGCTTCCACATCTTTTCTGTGTTCTATTGAACCGATATATGTAATTACAGCCGACATACCAGCTAGAACCAATAAAGATAGACCAATTATTTTGCGTATGGAAATATTAATCATGCTCAGCTACCTGGAAGTAACTATTTAAGGTTAGTCGAAGTGATGGAGTAAAGTTAGCCGAAAAGATAGAGAATTATTGGCTTAGATATCTCCTGTAAGATAAAAAACATACCAGGAGATATACATATATATTACTGCTATGCCGGTAGTTCACCACCGGGAACTGCATTTATTATTATCGGTGCTGAAGTATTTTTTTCATTAGAGATATTATTATCATGGCTGCTGCTATGACTCTCTTTATCAGCCTCTTCTTTATCAATAGTTTTAGTTACCATTCTTCCAAGACCAATCACTGCAAATACCCAGAGCCCTATTGCTATAAATATAATAGCACTAACATAAGGTACGGTTTCTGAAACAGATCCCAAAAATGTGAATAAAATAATATAAATCACTGAGCCACCTGATTTTCCAAAACGTGAGGCAATACCATCTACTACAGCTTTAGCTTTCCTTTGGTTCTCTTGGCTCAATGGAATAAATGCTATTTCTTTGGTTTCATCAAAAACTGTATATTTACAGCCACGGCCTAAGCAAATCTGAATAGATCCTAAAAGCAATACCAGGTTCGCAGGATTCGCGAACATAGTGTAGAAAATTTCTGAGGCATCTATACTAGCTAAAAATTCTGGTATAGTCGATTCAAATAATAGTCCAGAGAAGAATCCAAGACTAGTTAATAACCAAATAATTGGTGCGACTAAAGCTGCAACTGTCCATCCATACCTACGAATGACATTACCAGAGATAATGAAAGCAAATATTGCAGAAATAAATCCTGTAATTTGTGTGATACGGTTCATATAAGCATTCACAGCTTCACTACTTTGATAGATGCTTTTAACTTTATCCGTCCACATTACATCAGCTAGATTATATACAACATTATAAGCTACAACTAAAATCACAATATAACTTAAATACTTTGAGCTAAACATGTATCTAAAGCATTCTTTAAGGCTCATATCAGATTTTTTCTTTGGAATAGTAATAGTTTTCATATTACTCATGTGTAAAATACTTTTATTAAGCCAGTAAAAAATACCTACAATACACAGACCAAGAAATAAGACTGCCATTAATTGATAAAACACCCATTTAATTCCACCAGTATAATTAAATACATCTGGAAGAGTTACACTGCCTAACCATGTTACAAAAACACCGGTAAATATACCTGAACAATTAGCTCCTAGAGCAAATATTGCATAAAATCTCTTGGCTTCATTAACTTTAGTGATCTCATTAGCAAACCCCCAAAATAGCATTGATAAAACTACAGAGCTCCATAGCTCACACATCACATAAAAAATTGTTAAATTGTAATGCCTAACTGCTGCAACTAGTCCTTTTAAACCTTTAGAATCAACGCCCATAGAGAGCATGTAATTATAAAATGAATTAAGCTCCAAGCTCTCACGATTTGGAAATAAGATTAGTGCAAAAATAGCAAAATATGATAAGAAACCCACAATTATTGTATAAAATACTGTTTCTCGTGAAAACTTACTAGATAATTTAGTAAACAAATAAGTTAAAAGAATAGCCCCAGGTAAAACCGCTCCAATCTTTAAAAATGGCACAGCTTCAGCCCCAGAGCCTGCAGCAGTAACCATTAAAGCTATTTTCATACATCGTAGAAGGTTATATACAAATGAAATTAAGAAAAATAGTACGAACATTGGAAATAGGCGCTTTAACTCATAAGAGTAAATGGGCCAAAAGAAGGAACGCCACTTACCAAATGGTTTATCTGTCGTTACGCTGTTATCAGCCATATTAGTTGCTTACCTAATAGTGATTAAGTTATTGTGCCTAAAAAACAGTTCGATGTCAAACTTTCGTTCAAGGTCAGTTCGTATACGAACTAGTTTTAGACGCAAAAAAAAGCCGGGATTTCCCGGCTTTTTATAGAAATTACGTACTTTCCTGAATATCTCTATCCACAAGCTCGACTACAGCCATAGGTGCAGCGTCACCTTTTCTAAATCCACATTTAAGGACACGTAAATATCCACCAGGTCTACCTTTATATTTAGGGCCTAGTTCTTTGAATAATTTACCTACCGTGACCTTATCATTTAACTTTGAAAATGCACGCCTTCTAGTAGCAACAGAGTCTTCTTTAGCTAGAGTAATTAAAGGCTCTAGATATCTGCGCAACTCTTTTGCTTTAGGCAATGTTGTTTTTATTAATTCATGTGTAATAACTGATTTACACATATTATACATCATAGCCTTTTTATGTTGACTATCTCTATTTAAGTGTCTACCACTTTTCTTATGACGCATGTCAGCTCTACCTTAAACTATTTAACCTAATGATTTTTCTCTTTCATTCTGTAACTTGATGTCTTCCCATCTATCAATATTCATACCTAAAGACAAACTTCTAGAAGCAAGAACATCTTTAATTTCAGTCAAAGATTTTCTACCAAGATTAGGAGTCTTTAATAATTCAATTTCTGTTTTTTGAATTAGATCCCCAATATAATAAATCGTCTCTGCTTTCAAGCAATTTGCTGATCTTACAGTTAATTCAAGCTCATCAACGGAACGAAGAAGTACAGGATCAACTTTTAATTTATCAACTTTATATTCAACTTTAGTATCACCAACAAACTCAACAAATACAGCTAACTGCTGTGATAAGATTGTTGCGGAACGTTTAATAGCATCTTCTGCTTTAATTGTTCCATTAGTTTCTAGCTCTATTATAAGCTTATCTAAGTCAGTTCTGTTTTCAACACGAGCATTTTCAACACGATAACTTACAGTTTTAATTGGGCTAAAGCTTGCATCCACTTGTAACCAACCAACTTTGTTAACTACGCTGTCCATCTCTTCTTCAGACTCTGGATTTTTCCTAATGGCAGCAGATTCATATCCTCGACCACGAGCAACACGCACAGTCATATTAAGCTCACCTTTCTCAGATAGGTGCGCAATAACCGCGTTTGGATTAACAATTGCCGCATCATGAGTTAATTGAAAGTCAGCAGCAGTAACAACACAAGGACCTTGCTTATTTATAGTAAATTCAACTTCATCTCTTTCTTCTAAAGTAAAATATACATTTCGAAGATTCAGTAAAAGGTTAATAATATCTTCTTGAACACCTTCTTTAGTACTGTATTCATGTAAAACACCATCAATTTTAGCTTCTACTATTGCACATCCAGGCATAGAAGATAAAAGAACTCTTCGTAAAGCGTTCCCCAGAGTGTGGCCAAAACCACGTTCTAGCGGCTCAAGAACAACTCTAATTTGATTGTCCCGAAGCTCTTTAACTTCTACAATTTTAGGTCTTAAAAACTCTGTAACATGACGTTGCATTACAACTCATCTCCCAATGATAAAAATCACTACTTAGAATAAAGCTCAACTACTAATTGCTCATTAATTTCTGAAGGTAGGCTACTTCTTTCAGGAATATGTCTAAAAGTACCAAACATACCGCTTACATCAACACTAACCCAATCAACCAATCCAGAAGTACTAGCTTTTTCTAATGCGTCTTGGATTCTTAATTGTTTTTTAGCTTTTTCACGAATCTCAATCACATCGCCAGCAGAAACTTGAAAAGAAGGTATAGACACAACATTTGTCTTACTATCATCTCCGTCTCTTTTAACAATAACCGCTTTATGGTTAACTAATTGTCGAGCTTCAGCTCTTGTACTAGCAAATCCCATACGATAAACAACGTTATCTAAACGAGTCTCTAGTAACTTCAACAAGTTTTCACCAGTAGCACCTTTCTTAGAAGACGCTTTGTCATAATACAAGCGAAACTGTTTTTCCATAACGCCGTACATATACTTAAGCAACTGCTTCTCTTTTAGCTGCCCAGAATACTCACTATTTTTCTTGCGCTTTGCACCATGTTGTCCAGGTGGTACGCTAAGTTTACACTTACTATCAATGTCTCTACCAGAGCGTTGCTTCAGCATTAAATCTGAACCAATTCGTCTACTTCTCTTGCAGGCCTTACCAATAAATCTAGCCATCTCTATATCTCCCTAACCTCTATACTCTTCTTTCTTTTTGCGCGCGGCAACCATTATGAGGTATTGCGGTTATATCACTAATAAACGTAACTTTAAAAAGGTCAGCAACAGCTTTAATCGCTGAATCACGACCAGGACCAGGACCTTTCACATAAACTTCAACTGAGCGTAGCCCGTAAGAATCTGATGCAGCCTGAGCTGCAGCTTTAGATGCTTGTTGCGCAGCAAATGGGGTACTCTTACGAGAACCTTTGAAACCTTGACCACCTGCGGTAGACCAAGCTAATGTATTCCCATCCAGATCAGTTAAATAAACTAAAGTATTGTTGAATGTAGCCTGAATATAAACTCTTCCAGATGTTACGATTCTTTTAACTTTTTTTCTTTGACGAGACGTTGATGCCTTTGCCATTACAACTCCTAATGCGCTTTAATTACTATATTATTTTTTAACTTGGCTTCCTTTAGAACGCCCTTTTCTTGTACGAGCATTCGTTTTAGTTCGCTGCCCACGACATGGTAGCCCACGTCTATGTCTCATCCCTCTGTAACATTTAATATCACGTAATCTCTTGATATTTATAGCTACTCTACGACGTAGATCACCTTCTGTTTCATAATCAGCAACGGCTTTCTGTAAAAGATTAGCCATTTCCTCTGTAATATCTAAAACTTTCTTAGCAGGCTCAACACCAACTTTTGCACATATTTCCATGGCTCTTTTTTTGCCGATACCGAAAATACTTCTCAGTGCTATGCTTATATGTTTATTTTGAGGCAGTATTATGCCCATTATACGTATCATTTAGTTAACTCCCAGAAGAGATTGGTTGACAAAATGCTGGTTAAGACTACATACAAAATGCTTAATAGTCAACCGTCTACCCTTGTCGCTGTTTATGTTTAGCATTTTGACAAATGACCCTAACTCGCCCATGTCTGCGAATAATTTGGCATTTATCACACATTCTTTTTACTGAAGCACGAACCTTCATTTTATTACAACCCCATTATTTAAATTAAATTATTTAACTTTTTAGTTTTGCCTTTTTCATAAGGCCATCATATTGATGCGACATTAACTGTGCCTGCACCTGTGCAATGAAATCCATAACTACCACTACGATGATTAATAGTGATGTCCCACCAAAATAAAATGGAACATTCATAAATAAAACTAAAAACTCAGGTAGCAACGCAACCACTGCTATATAAATAGCACCAACAAGCGTTAACCTAGTCATCACACCATCGATATAACCGGCGGTCTGCTCACCAGGTCTTATTCCTGGTAAAAATGCACCAGATTTTTTCAAATTATCAGCTGTTTCTTTTGGGTTAAAGACCAATGCTGTATAGAAAAAAGCAAAAAATACAATTGCCGCAGCAAAGAAGATTATATAAATAGGTTGCCCAGGTGTAAACATCAAACTAAAATCAGATAGCCACTCTAAAGATTCAGAGGACCTGCCAAACCATTGGCCAATAGTCGCAGGGAACAAAATTATACTTGACGCAAATATAGGAGGTATCACTCCAGCCATATTTATCTTCAATGGCAAGTGGCTTTTTTGTGCAGCAAACATCTTCCGGCCTTGCTGCCGCTTGGCATAATGCACAGTGATTCTTCGTTGCCCACGCTCAATAAAGACCACAAACGCAATAACAACAACCAACATCGTCAGTAATATTACCAAACCAATACTATGCAATTCGCCTTGATTAACTTTTTCAGCTGTATTTGCAATTGCTCTTGGCAAATTAGCAACAATACCAGCAAAAATAATCATTGAAATACCGTTTCCAATACCTCGTTCTGTTATTTGCTCACCTAGCCACATTAGAAACACTGTTCCTGCAACCAAGCTTATCGTAACAACAAAGTAATAAATCGCACCACCAGTTTCATGGTCACTAGCCACTAGCTTAGCCATACCCAATGCTTGGATAGTAGCTAAAATTACTGTGAAGTAACGCGTGTATTGTGAAATTTTTTGCCGACCCGATTGCCCTTCTTTCTTTAATTGTTCAAGTGCTGGCAGAATATATGACAACACTTGAATAATAATGGATGCAGAAATATATGGCATTATCCCTAAAGAGAATATTGTCATTCGTTGCAGAGCGCCACCAGAGAACAGATTAAACAAACCAAAAAAGCTACTGTGTCCAGAAAACAAATCAGCAAGCTTCCCGGCAGAAAGTCCGGGAACTGGTATGTGTGCACCAACACGATAAATGATTAAAGAAAAGATTAAAAATAAAAATCTATTCTTTAACTCAGATAATCCGCCTTGATTCTTTGAAGCTACCCCAGAGCGCTGCACCATATAATATCCCTACTCTTCTATCTTTCCACCAACAGACTCAATTACTTCCCTTGCTCCATTGGTTACTCTAATGCCTCTCAATTGTACTGCTTTACTGAGTTCGCCTGCTTTTATAACCTTTACAGACTCAATATTACGTCCAATTAAACCACCATCTTTCAACATTAAGATATCAATCACGCCTTTATCAGCTAGTTTTTCTAGAAGATCTAAACGAATCTCAGTTCTTTTGGCAGATTTTCTTGATGAAAATCCAAACTTAGGTAATCTAATGTGCAAAGGCATTTGCCCACCTTCAAATCCTGCTTTACGAGAACCACCAGATCTAGCTTTTTGTCCCTTATGGCCACGACCACAAGTTTTGCCTAAACCACAACCAATACCACGGCCGGCTCTGTTTTTTGCCTTCTTTGCTCCAGCAGCTGGAGACAATTCATTTAAACGCATAATCAATCTCTCTTATTGTACTACTGCTGACACTTCGGCAGAAATTTCTTCAACTGTTTTGCCACGTTTAGCAGCTACAGATTCCGGGGAAACCATATCTTGCAATCCTTTAAGTGTTGCATGAACAACATTTGAAGGATTAGTTGAACCTAAACATTTAGAAAGTACGTTCTGTACCCCAAGCACTTCAAATACAGCTCGCATTGCACCACCGGCAATAATACCTGTACCTTCAGAAGCTGGTAACATAACAACCTTTGATGCACCATGGCTTGACTTAACCGGGTGGAACAAAGTAGAGCCATTCAAATCTATGTGGACTAGATTTCTTCTAGCACCTTCCATAGCTTTCTGAATTGCCACTGGCACTTCTTTAGCCTTACCACGACCAACGCCGATTCTACCCTTACCATCACCAACTACAGTTAGTGCTGAGAAACCAAAAATTCGACCACCTTTTACAACTTTTGCTGTTCTTGCCACAGCAATAAGTTTTTCTTGGAAGCCATCACCTTTTTGCATTTTATCTTCATTTGCCATATCTATACAACCTTAGCACTGAACGCCATTTTCACGTACAGCTTCAGCTAAAGCTTTAACCCTACCGTGAAATTTATATCCTGAACGATCAAAAGCCACTCTATCTATTCCTAGAGTTTTAGCCCGATCAGCTAGCAATGCGCCTACTTTTTGCGCAATATTAATTTTTCCGGAACTCGTCTCCGCAGCAATTTCTTTTCTTACATCTTTTTCAACACTAGATGCACTCGTTAAAACTTTCGAACCATCAGCAGTGAATAATTGAGCATAAATATGTCTTGGCGTTCTAAATACAGTTAACCTCAAACTACCAAGCTCGGCTATTCTATGCCTAACCTTTTTAACCTTTCTTTCTCTTGCAGAAGAATGTTTCATGAATTACAGCCTATTTTTTCTTAGTTTCTTTCAAGATTATTTGCTCATCAGAATATCTAACACCTTTGCCTTTATAAGGCTCAGGTCGTCTTTTCATTCTAATTTCAGCCGCCACTTGACCAACTTGCTGCTTATCAGCACCCTTAATTACAATCTCAGTTGCACTTGGCATTTCAATAGTTATTCCTTCTGGTATTGGATAAATAACCGGATGTGAATAACCAAGACTCAGCTCAACCGCTTTACCTTGCAACTTCCCTCTATAACCAACGCCAACTAGCGTCAATTTTTTCTCAAAACCTTTAGTTACACCTACAATGCAATTCGACAATAAAACACAGGCTGTGCCTAGCTGTGCCTTGTGCGCTTGCTGTCCTTCATGCAACGTTAATGTAATTTCATTATTCTCAATGCTTATATTAACAGCCTTATGAATAACATGGCTAAACTGTCCATTAGGACCCTTTATTGCTAACAACCCAGCTTCTACTTGCTCAATTGTTACACTTTGGGGGATTGTTAATGGTTTTCTTGCAATTCTTGACATTTTATAACCTACTCAACAGTACAAAGTACTTCACCACCTAAACTATTTTTACGAGCCGCTTTACAGCTCATAACACCTTTATTAGTCGACACGACTGCAACACCTAAGCCACCAAGAACCTTGGGAAGTTCTGCACATGACTTATATGCTCGCAATCCAGGTCTACTATATCTAGCTATTTTTGCAATTACAGGCTTACCTTCGAAATATTTAAGGTATACCTCTAAAACTGGCTTCGGTGTATCTGAATTAACAACCTTACAACCAATGATGTAGCCTTCTTCTTCTAAAACTTTAGTTATAGCTAATTTTATTTTAGAACTAGGTAAACGCACAAGCTCTTTGCCTGCTGATAGGCCATTTCTAATGTGTGTTAACAAATCTGCTATTGTGTCTTGCATACTCATAGTAAACTACCAACTTGATTTTCTTATTCCAGGAAGATCACCTTGCATTGCATGTAATCTCAACATATGTCGACATAAGCCAGAGAATGGATATACCCCATTTCCTCTACCAGTCTTCCAACATCTTTTTCTCATACGGGCTTTAGCTGCATCACGCGGCATAGTCTGTATTTGCTTTTGTGCTTGTTCTTTTTGCTCCAGAGTTGCATTAGGATCTCTAATAACCACTCTCAAGCCATCTCTTTTCACTCTATTCTTACTCTCAAGATCTTCTCGTCTAGATTCACGTCTTTTCATGCATTTCTTTGACACGCAACAAGTCTCCTATTTCTTTGCCTGAGGCAGATTGAATGGAAATTTAAATTCTTTCAATAATCTAAAACCATCTTCATTATTAGTAGCAGAAGTAGTTATAGTTATATCCATCCCTCTGATAGCATCAATTTTATCATATTGTATTTCCGGAAACACTAATTGCTCCGTGACCCCAAGACTATAGTTACCTTGACCATCAAAAGACTTAGTATTTAATCCTCGAAAATCTCTAACCCGTGGCAAAGCTATAGAGAGTAATCTATCTAGAAATTCATACATTCTACTTCCACGCAGCGTAACCTTACAACCAATAGGCCAACCTTCTCTAACTTTAAAGCCAGCTATAGATTTTTTCGCTTTAGTTATCACTGGCTGTTGACCAGTAATAGTTTTCATATCACGCAAGGCATGCTCAAGAATTTTCTTGTCATTTACCGCAGCACCAACACCCATATTAACTGTGATTTTTTGGATAGCAGGAATTGACATCACATTTTTAAAGTCACCGGACTTCGCCATATTAGGAACTATGGTCTTCTTATATAATTCTCGTAATCTAGCCATTTGTAACAACCTCGCCATTTGACTTAAAGCATCTAACTTTAGTCCCATCTTCCAATACTTTAAATCCAACTTTATCTGCTTTACCAGTTTCTGGATTTAATAGTGCTATATTAGAAATATCAACAGGCGCTTCTTTTTCTATTATCCCACCAGCTATTTGCAAATTTGGATTTGGTTTCTGATGCTTTTTCTTTAAATTGGCACCCTCAACAAAAATCCTCAGCCCCTTTCTAACATCATCAACGATGTTTAAAACTGTGCCTTTCAGCCCCTTGCTCTTACCTGCAATAACAATTACTTTATCGCCCTTTCTAATCTTACGCATAATTCTATAACCTCTATAATACTTCTAGTGCTAGAGATACGATCTTCATGAATTTTTCTCTAAGCTCTCGAGTGACTGGACCGAAGATACGTGTTCCAATAGGCTGGTCTTGAGCATTAAGTAAGACAACTGCGTTTCCGTCAAACTTGATAGCTGACCCATCAGGCCGTCTAATCTCTTTCTTTGTTCTAACTACAACAGCTTTAACAACCTCACCTTTCTTAACCTTTCCTCTCGGAATTGCCTCTTTGATGCTCACACGGATAACATCACCAATTCTTGCATAACGTTTACGAGAACCGCCAAGAACCTTTATACACATAACCTTGCGGGCCCCACTATTATCAGCGACCTCAAGTACACTTTGCATTTGAATCATTATTACTCGCCCCCGAATTGACCTTAGAACTAATACCGTAGCTAGAAGGCCGTTTATACTACATTATCTAACTAGCCTTTTCAACAACACTAAGTAAAACCCATGACTTTGTTTTTGATGTCTTAGGCGATTCTTTAGCCGTTACAACATCTCCCATAGAACATGTGTTCTCAGGGTCGTGAACATGGATTTTAGTTGATCTAGTGATAACCTTCTTATACAGAGGATGTTTTACACGTCTATCTAGACGAACAACCGCTGTTTTTTGCATTTTATCACTTACAACAATGCCTTGAACCACTCTACCTGCACTATTTTCGCTCATGCTTGTACACCTTTTGCTTTACTATCTTGTTTTTCAACAAGCAAAGTTTTTACTCTAGCAATATTTCTGCGCACTAGTTTGAACATATGGATTTGCTTAAATTCACTATCATTGCTTTTAACAATACGTAATTTAAAGTATTCCTTATGAAAACCTTCAAGCTTCGTTTGCAATTCATCAATAGACAATTGACGTAACTCGACTGTACTCATTTTATCACTCTCTCAATAAATTCTGTTTTAATTGGCAGCTTAGATGAAGCCAATCTAAAAGCTTCTTTTGCAACTTCAATAGAAACACCATCGATTTCAAATAAAACTCTTCCTGGCTGTACTAAAGCAACCCAATACTCAACATTGCCTTTACCTTTACCTTGACGAACCTCAATAGGTTTCTTAGTAATAGGTTTATCTGGAAAAATACGAATCCAAACCTTACCACCACGCTTAATATACCTATTAATAGCACGTCTTGCAGCTTCAATTTGTCTCGCAGTTATTCTAGCTCTATCTAACGCACGAACACCAAACTCACCAAAGCTAACACGGTTTCCGCGCGTTGCATTACCGCGGTTTCTACCTTTATGTTGTTTTCTAAATTTTGTTCTCTTAGGCTGTAGCATTTGCCTTTCCCCTTAACCAATCAATGCGTTATACAGAAGCTTCTGTTGACAGCACATCTTCATTTTTTTTCAGATCCAAAATATCACCTTTATAGATCCAAACTTTCACACCAATAATTCCATAAGTAGTTTTAGCTTCAGCTAAAGCATAATCAATATTTGCTCTAAACGTATGCAAAGGAACTCGACCTTCTCTATACCATTCAGTTCTAGCGATTTCAGCACCACCCAAACGTCCAGCTACGGCAATTCTTATACCTAGAGCACCTTGACGCATAGTTGATGTAACAGCACGCTTCATAGCACGTCTAAACATGATTCTTTTTTCAAGCTGAGCTGCAACTGCAGCAGCGACTAATGGCGCTTCAAGTTCAGGCTTTCTAATTTCTTCAATGTTTATTTGCAAATTGATATTGTGCTTATCACAGATAGCTTTTCTTATTTTCTCAATATCTTCACCTTTCTTGCCAATCACGACACCAGGCTTAGCGGTACGAATTAAAGCTTTAACATTCGTTCCAGCTCTCTCAATAAGAATTCCACTTACTGCCGCTGTTGAAGGTAAAGACTTATTTAAATACTCTCGTATCTCAATATCATTACGCAATATATCCGCATAATTCTGTTGGCTATTAGGAAACCAACGTGCATTACTTTCACGTATGTACCCTAGTCTTATACCAATTGGATGAACTTTCTGCCCCATAAAACTTGCCCTCTATTCTGCTGCTACTTCGACTGTAATATGACAGTTTCGTTTAACAATTCTTGATGAACGCCCTTTTGCTCGAGCCCTAAACCTTTTCAATGTAGGCGCCTGATCTACACATATCTTTGATACTTTAAGATCATCGATATCCATAGAAGCATTGTTTTCAGCATTAGCTATTGCTGAGCTCAAAACTTTTTTGATAATATCCGAAGCCTTTTTAGTGCTAAAAGTTAGCTGGTCTATAGCTTTACCTACATCTAAACCGCGAACTAAATCTGCAACAAGTCGAGCTTTTTGTGGTGATATTCTTGCGTGTTTTAACACAGCCTTAACTGCCATCTTAATACCCCCTATTTGCCTTTCTTCGTTTTACGATCGCCAGCATGCTCTTTAAATGTGCGCGTTGGTGCAAACTCACCGAGCTTGTGCCCAACTAAATTTTCAGTAACTAACACAGGAACAAATTGACGTCCATTGTGTACTGCGAATGTTAAACCTACCATTTCAGGAATAATCATTGATCTTCTTGACCAAGTTTTTATTACCTTCTTAGAGCCCGCCATAAGCGCATCTCTAACTTTCTTTATCAAATGATGGTCAACAAATGGCCCTTTTCTTAGTGAACGTGGCACAATTAATCCCCCTATTTCTCAGACTTTCTTTTACGTCTTCGTACAATAAACTTACTACTATTCTTTTTAAGCTGCCTAGTCTTCTTACCTTCAGCTAATCCCCATGGCGAGCAAGGTGGTCTACCACCAGATGAGCGACCTTCACCACCACCTAACGGATGATCCACTGGATTCATTGCCACTCCACGTACGTGAGGGCGTTTATTCATCCAACGTGATCTACCAGCTTTACCAAGCTTACGTAAATTATGCTCACTTTTTGAGACTTCACCTATAGTAGCTCTACATTCAGCTAGAATCTTTCTCATTTCACCAGACTTTAGCCTAAGTGTTGCATAACGTCCCTCTCTTGCTAGAAGTTGTGCAGATGTTCCTGCGCTTCTTGCAATTTGAGCACCCTTTCCAGGACGCATTTCAATACCATGAACCACGGTACCTATAGGGATATTAACTAATGGCAAAGTATTTCCAGTAGCAATTGCAGCACTTCTGCCTGATTCAATCTCACTACCAATAGAAAGACCTTTAGGAGCTATTATATATCTACGCTCACCGTCAGTATAAAGTACTAACGCAATATAAGGTGTTCTATTTGGATCGTGCTCAATGCGCTCGACCTTAGCTTTAATCCCATCTTTATTTCTCTTGAAATCAATAAGACGATATTTCTGCTTATGTCCACCACCTCGTTGCCACATGGTAATTCTACCATGGTGATTACGACCAACGGTGTTTTTTGTCTTTGCTTCGGTTAAAGGGCCGTATGAAGGACCTTTGTGTAATTCTGAGTTATGTATAGTTACTAAACCACGTCGACCAGGTGATGTAGGTTTATGTTTTTTTACTACTACAGCCATTTTACTAATTCCTATTACTTAATCTCTGCAAGGTTAATATCATGACCTTCCTGTAAAGAAACGATCGCTTTTTTCCAAGCACTGGTTTTTCCAGATACACGTTTGAATCCTTTCACTTTACCCTTAACATTTATAATGCAAACAGAGCTAACAATAACGCCGAAAATCTTTTCGACCGCTTTTTTAACTTCAATTTTATTCGCATCACGAGTAACCTTGAAAACTACTTGACGATTTTTATCAGCTATACGATAGCTTTTTTCCGTAGTATGAGGACCTAATATGATTTTATACATTCTTTCGAGGTTCATACTAGTTCTCCTTCAATTTTACGAATAGCATCAACAGTCATTACAATCTTGTCATAAGATAATAATGATGTCGGGTCTATTTGATTAGCCAATCTAACATCAATTTTAGACATGTTGCGTGTAGATAAATATAAGTTTGTATTCCACTCAGCAACTACGATGAGTGCACCTTTATCAACACCATACTCAGATAATGACTTCTTTACCAATTTAGTTTTTGGCTCAGTGATTTCTAGTGAGTCTACAATTATCAATCTATCTTGTCTGTTCAATTCAGATAAGATTGATCGCATTGCACCGCGATACATTTTCTTATTAACTTTCTGAGAATGGTCTCTCGGTTGTGCAGCAAATGTTTGACCACCGGATCTCCAAATAGGACTTCGTATAGAACCACAGCGTGCTCTACCAGTACCTTTTTGTTTCCATGGCTTAGCACCACCACCGCTCACTTGAGCTCTAGTTTTTTGAGCTTTAGTTCCAGTTCTAGCACCAGACAAATAAGCTGTAACTACTTGATGAACTAGTGGTTCATTAAATTCTTGTTCGAAAGCAATGGCAGAGACTGTTATTTTCTCTTTCTTAGCACCACTTGCGTCTGTTAATGATAACTCCATCGTTACCCCCTAATTAAGCAGCATTCACATTTGCACGTTGTTTAATAGATAATTTCAATAATAAGTCAGATCCTTTAGCTCCAGGAACTGCGCCTTTAACTAAAATAACCTTTTTACTCTCATCAATCTTTATCACTTCAAGGCCTTGAGCAGTTCTGCGCACATCACCCATGTGCCCAGCCATTTTCTTGCCTTTAAATACTCTACCTGGTGTTTGGCACTGGCCAATAGAACCTGGAGCTCTATGTGCTAGTGAGTTACCGTGTGTCATACGTTGTGAACTGAAATTATGTCGTTTAATAACACCGGCAAAACCTTTACCAATTGTTGTACCTACTACATCTAGGTACTGTCCTTCTTTGAAGAAATTAACTGACACTGAGTCACCAATTTTATAATCTTTCATTTCTTCATTTGTCATTCTAAATTCATGAACACATCGACCGGCTTCAACTTTAGCTTTAGCAAAATGTCCTTTCTCGGGAGATTTAACTCTTGAGGCTTTTTTACTGCCAGTTGTAACCTGCACAGCTGTATAGCCATCGTTTTCACTGGTCTTACATTGAGTTAAATAGTTTTCACTAACCTCTATGACCGTAACGGGTATAGAACGACCGGCTTCTGTAAACACCCGACTCATTCCACACTTTTTACCAATTAATCCCATAGGCATGTTGTATACCCCTATACCTTAAATTTCTTCTAGTTAACAGCTATTGTTACATCAACACCAGCTGCAAGATCTAATTTCATTAATGAATCTACTGTTTTATCAGTAGGTCCGGAAATGATTATTAACCGACGATGTGTTCTAATTTCCAACTGATCTCGCGCATTTTTATTTACATGAGGAGAAGTCAGTATAGTCATCTTATCGATTTTAACTGGCAAAGGTACAGGGCCACTTACACGTGCTCCCGTTTTCTTTGCTGTATTAACAATTTCTGTAGACGATCTTTCAATCAACTTATGATCATACGATTTCAAGCGAATACGTATGGACTGACCTTGCATTGACATATCTTACTCCACTATCTTAGCTACAACACCAGCACCGACAGTACGACCACCTTCACGAATAGCGAAGCGTAAACCTTCTTCCATCGCAATAGGATCAATCAATTTAACTGTCATCTGAATGTTATCACCTGGCATTACCATTTCCACACCCTCTGGTAAA
>JABJGS010000068.1 GCA_018703155.1 Francisellaceae bacterium
GCTACAACACCAGCACCGACAGTACGACCACCTTCACGAATAGCGAAGCGTAAACCTTCTTCCATCGCAATAGGATCAATCAATTTAACTGTCATCTGAATGTTATCACCTGGCATTACCATTTCCACACCCTCTGGTAAAATAACTTCACCAGTCACATCTGTAGTCCTGAAGTAAAACTGTGGTCTATATCCTTTAAAAAATGGCGTGTGTCTACCACCCTCTTCTTTGGATAAGATGTACACTTCTGCTTCAAAATGTTTATGCGGGGTAATTGAACCCGGTACAGACAGTACTTGTCCGCGCAATACGTCTTCTCTTTTAGTTCCACGTAGTAAAACACCTACGTTATCACCAGCACGACCTTCGTCTAATAATTTACGAAACATCTCAACGCCAGTACATATAGTTTTTGCTGTGTCTTTAATTCCAACTATTTCAAGCTCTTCACCGACCTTGACTATTCCACGATCGATACGACCTGTTACTACAGTTCCGCGACCTGAAATTGAGAATACGTCTTCAATTGGCATCAAGAATGGTTGATCTACATCACGATCTGGTATTGGAATATAGTCATCCATTGCTGCTACTAATTTACCAATAGCTGGAACACCAATATCACTAGTATCACCTTCAAGTGCTTTAAGCGCTGAGCCTATTACTACTGGAATATCATCACCTGGAAAATCATATGAACAAAGAAGTTCACGCACTTCCATTTCAACTAATTCTAAAAGCTCTTCATCATCAACCATATCGGCTTTATTTAAGAAAACAACGATATAAGGCACACCAACCTGGCGTGCTAATAATATATGCTCTCTAGTTTGAGGCATAGGGCCATCAGCAGCAGATACCACTAAAACAGCTCCATCCATTTGCGCAGCACCAGTGATCATGTTTTTCACATAATCAGCATGCCCAGGGCAATCTACATGAGCATAATGTCTTGTATCAGATTGATACTCAACATGCGCTGTAGCAATGGTTATTCCTCGTGCACGCTCTTCTGGGGCAGCATCAATTTCACCGTAATCTTTAAATTCACCACCATGTTTTTCAGCTAGCACTTTGGTCAATGCTGCTGTTAATGTAGTTTTACCATGATCAACGTGACCGATGGTCCCTACGTTTACATGTGGTAATGTTCGTTCAAATTTTTCTTTTGCCATTAGAAGATTCCTCTAAAGTTAAAACTTATTACTTGCTAGTTCTTTGCTTAATTATCTCATTGGTTACATTTGATGGAGCGTCAGCATATTTTGCAAATTCCATACTGTATGTTGCTCTACCCTGTGTTGCTGATCTTAAGTCTGTAGCATATCCAAACATTTCAGATAGAGGCACTTCAGATTTAATTTCTTTACCAACAGAGGAATCATCCATACCATGAATAACACCACGTCTTCTATTTAAGTCACCGACAACGTCACCCATATATTCATCTGGAGTTACAACTTCTACTTTCATAATAGGTTCTAGTAATGCTGGGGAAGCTTTTAGCGCTCCGCCTTTAAAACATTGTGATGCAGCAACTTTAAATGCTACTTCACTAGAATCCACATCATGGTAAGAACCATCATAAAGTGACACTTTAACGTCAACTACCGGATAACCAGCAATCACGCCATTTTTCATCTGCTCAATAATGCCTTTTTCAACCGCAGGGATGTATTCTTTAGGTACTACACCACCAGCAATTTCATTAACAAATTCAAAACCCTTGCCTTGTTCTTGAGGTTCAATACGCAACCATACATGTCCGTATTGACCACGACCACCAGTTTGCTTGATGAATTTACCTTCATGTTCAACTACTTTTCTAACGCTTTCACGATATGCGACCTGAGGTTTACCAACGTTTGCTTCAACAGCAAACTCACGGCGCATACGGTCAACAAGAATATCTAAATGTAATTCACCCATACCAGAAATAATGGTTTGACCTGACTCCTGATCTGTTTCAACACGAAATGAAGGATCTTCCTGTGCAAGTTTACCAAGAGCAACACCCATTTTCTCTTGATCCGTCTTAGTTTTTGGCTCAACTGCAACCGATATAACTGGTTCTGGAAAATCCATCTTTTCAAGAGTAATTATTGATTTTAATGCACACAATGTATCGCCAGTTGTTGTTGTCTTCATTCCAACTGCGGCAACAATATCCCCAGATCTAATTTCTTTAATTTCTTCTCTATTATTTGAGTGCATAAGAAGGATACGACCAAATCGCTCTTTCTTACTTCTACTTGAATTCATTACGGTCTCGCCAGACTTTAAAGTACCTGAGTAAACGCGCAGAAATGTTAATGTACCAACAAATGGGTCTGTAGCAATTTTAAATGCTAATGCTGAAAATGGGGCATCATCATCAGCTTCACGACTATCCTTAGTACCATCTTCTAGCTCACCGTCAATAGCTGGAACATCTAATGGGGACGGCATATACTCAATGATACCATCCAACATTGCTTGCACACCTTTATTTTTAAAGGCACTCCCACAAAACATTGGAATAATTTCATTATTTAGGGTTCTTACCCTAATTGCTTTCTTTATTTCTTCTTCTGACAACGTTCCTTCTTCAAGATACTTTTCAGTTAGCTCTTCTGAAGACTCTGCTGCAACATCAAGAAGTTTTTCACGGTATTCATTGCATTGGTCGACCATATCAGCAGGTATTTCTTTTTCTTCAAAAGTCATACCTTTATCTTCTTCACTCCAGAAAATGGCTTTCATTTTCACAAGGTCAACGATACCTTTAAAAGACTCTTCGGCACCAATAGGTAACTGCAACGGTACACCAGCACCGCCCAATCTAGTTTTCACCTGTTCTACAACACGTAAAAAGTCAGCACCCGCACGATCCATTTTATTAACAAAGGCCATACGTGGTACAGAGTATTTATTTGCTTGTCGCCATACAGTTTCAGATTGTGGCTCTACGCCACCAACAGCACAAAATACAGCAACTGCGCCATCCAAAACTCTTAGTGAACGCTCAACTTCAATTGTAAAATCAACGTGTCCAGGAGTATCGATGATATTGATTCTATGCTCTTTAAATTGTCTGCCCATTCCCTGCCAAAAACATGTTGTTGCCGCAGATGTAATGGTAATTCCTCGTTCTTGTTCTTGCTCCATCCAATCCATAACAGCTGCACCGTCATGAACTTCACCAATTTTGTGAGAAACACCTGTGTAAAACAAGATACGTTCTGTTGTTGTAGTTTTACCGGCATCAATATGAGCCATAATTCCAATGTTTCTATACAATTCTAATGGTGTTGAACGTGCCACTTCTTAAACTCCTTACCAGCGATAATGTGAGAATGCTTTATTTGCTTCAGCCATACGGTGAGTATCTTCACGCTTCTTAATTGCGCCGCCCTTACCTGAGCTACCACCAGTACTACTACTCTCATCAGCCGCATCCAATATTTCTGCAGCAAGCTTCTCCATCATCGAGCTATCACCGCGCTTACGGGAAAACTCAACTAACCAGCGCATTGACAATGCTACTGCTCTATCAGGCCTAACTTCAATAGGAACCTGATATGTAGCACCACCGACACGTCGTGATTTAACTTCTACAATAGGTTTAATTTGTTCAATAGCTCTTTCAAATACAGATAATGGCTCGCCATCTTTAGAACGTTTCTTAACAATATCTAGAGCACCATACACAATTTTCTCAGCTACAGATTTTTTACCTGAGATCATTAGGTGATTGATAAATTTAGCTAACAGCTTACTCCCATGTACAGGATCCGCTTGTGTTGGTCTCTTTGCTACTACTCTTCTTCTAGGCATCTTAACTTCCTATCTTTCACTGCAAATACACGATAAATTCAGATTGCTACTTTTTAGCCTCTTTACCTTTCTTCTCACCGTACTTAGAGCGAGATTGTTTACGCCCTTGCACACCGCCAGTATCCAAGCTACCTCTAATAACTTTATAACGAACACCAGGCAAATCTTTTACACGTCCACCTCTTATAAGAACCACGGAGTGTTCTTGTAAGTTATGGCCTTCACCCTGGATGTAAGCAGTTACTTCGTAACCGTTGGTTAATCTAACTCTACAAACTTTTCTTAATGCTGAATTTGGTTTTTTTGGCGTACTTGTATAAACACGCACACAAACACCACGCTTCTGCGGACAACTTTGTAACGCAGGGACTTTGTTTCTACTATTAACAGTAGAGCGACCTTTTCTTACTAATTGGTTAGTCGTTGCCATACTATATATTGCTCCAATTTTATGACGCAAAAAATTATCAAAACCCATGCTTTGCAGCAGGATTGTATATAAACAAGGGTCCGGCGTCAACAAGCCCCTGTTCGCTGTAGGGTTGCGGCTCTAAATATATGCAACCCATTGTGCTCTGGTGCTGTAAAATATACTAGCAACCAGCCAAGTGGTGTGGATATTATCATATATAACTTCATATTGGTAGTTATGAACTCAACAACTGATTAGTTTTTATCTAGCCCTCACCAGTGAGTTGGAGAACTTCTCGGTTATGCTGGGACCGCCCTCAACATCTTTAGAAGTTATCATGCCATCTAAAAAGCTTATCGGCTGATTATTATTATTAAATCTTGAATGAGATGTTGTGCTTGTAACCGACTGAGTCCTCGAAGGATCTAATAAGTCAGGTAAGTCTAGCTTTGCTGATTGCCAGCCAGCCGCTAAACCAGATAGCTTGTCAGACAACTTTATTTTCTCCCCCAACACCTTTCTTATACTTATATCTACGTGTTCTTGATAACTAGGTGCAAGGCTTGCATATAATTCACGCATTATCTCAGCATCTTGCTCTTTGTATTGTTGATTCAAATATTCTACAGCAAGATTTTGCACATCAGCATCTTCACGTTTTGCCTTTACATCAGTTATTAGTTCCATGGCAGTCGAAACTCGTAACTCTTTGGTAAATATTTTGTACTCTTCATGTGATTGTTTTAAAACTTTGTCTTTCAAGCTAGTACTTTTTAATACTTTCTCTACACCTCCATACTCTCTTGCATGTTGTACAAATAGAACTCCAGCAATAGATGACTTTGGATTTGCAACTGTACAGTTGTCATGTTTTTGACCTTTTTGTCGTATCTCTAAAACTGGCACAGGATTAACTCCTGCATATAGAGCCTTTAAAACATCTTCTTCTGGAATTGAGTTCCCTGCCCCGCCTATTAAAGTATTAATAATTTCAGGTGAGTACTTACTAGGCTCTGTAATCTTATAAATTTTAGTTCCAGGAACAGACCCAGGCTCATTACGTCTATTAGTAACGACTAAATAACCATCAACAACACTTACTCCCAGAGAATGTTGCGCATAACCACATGGAATATTAACCACCCCCTGAGCACTATCAGAGCATGTAGCTTGTATCTTTGCAGATAATATTTTTGCAGCATTAGGATTTTTAGGAAGAGAGCCATAATAATTACAAGCAGATAATGTCGCAGCATTAGCCTCATATATCTCAACAAATTTTTCATTAGTAGCTGAGTGTGACTTTATTTTATCTGTTAATTCTTCAAGAGCTGGTCCAGTGTAACCATACTGTGAAGTTGTACCATCTTTAGCTGTAAGCTCTACTCCTAAAGTCAGACCATATTTTTTTACTATGTGATGTTCAAACCTACCTTGACCAAAATTTGCATTGCGATAGTTATCAGAACCATAGTAACCATAATAACTATTTACGGTCTTGCTATTAGTGTGCATAGCTGTCGCAAAAGCACCTTCACACTTATTATTCCAACTAGATTCATTATTTATAAGAAATGCTGCAGCAAGGAAATTTTGCTCTTCAAGGGCTAGATTTAGTGCGGTCTTACCTTGAGAGTTCACACGAGTTGCAATATCTTTTATCTGGTTTTTTTTAGTATCAAGATCAGAATCTTCATCTTTAATTATCTGCTGAGAAAGGCGTAATAAATTTTGTAAAAATGTATCAGATGAGGTACACGCATCTATAGCAAGAGTAAGATTTGATTTATCTAAAAGATCCTTCTCTTTATTTGCATCACGGAGCAAAATAGCTTTTTGCACTGCAGCAAAATTAGTGAGGCTACTCTGTATATTTCCAGGCATCTTACACCCCCAACATTTTTAGTTAGCCAATCATATCACATAGTGAGAATAAAATACACCATCACGTGCTCCTGCACTATAAAATCACAAAGGAAGGCTATATGTTTTCAAACGTGAGAAGGTATTTCCAGGAGATACAGCACTAAAAACCTTCTAAGCTATCCCCAGGCTAAAGATGAAGCGCTCTTTCGCCATGCTTGATAAGAAGGTCGTGAATTTATAATAACTGTGACTACCCCCAATATTTAGATTTAGCCATTTTTCTAATCTGTGATGCTATATAATCTGTAGCAGTAGCATTTTCATACTCTGGAAAAGAATTGTACTCTACATATCCAATATCTTGCGGGCTGGTATCTCTAAAACTATTATTACCAATATTGCAGCCATCTGTAATGAATGAATTACAATGCTTCATGAAATTTAATGAATGTATATCATTAGTATTATCATCAGCACTTTCTCTGCCTAATGGCTGCTCATTTAATGAATTTTCTTGCTTTAAATCCTCATCATAAAAATTATGAAAAATCATTAATTCCTCAAAAACTCTAGCTCCACACCCATATAGTAAGCTATACATCTGCTTCATATTATCAGCAGTATTACCTGTTCTACTAAGCATGGCCTCCACACTACCACCATTACTAGCAATAAAAATATCCAGCAGGGTTTGTTCCCCAGCATAAATAACATTTATTCTCTCTACTAGATGTAGTTCCCCATTATAAATAGTATTAACTTCCTCTACTAAATGTTTACTATAGTTTTCCCTTAGCAAGAAGCGCATCACAATATTCCATTTTTTTTGGTTTACTGCAGAAGCAAAGCGCGTATCATACAGAGCAAATAAGGCAAGTCTTTTGATCTTTTCATCAGCTGTAAGTCCTTTTATATTTTTATTAGGCACTAAGTAACCAAAAACACCCCAGGGAACCATCTCATACAAGGAATTAAGTATATCTTCTGTAAATTCTATAATGTATGCAAACAAGATAATCACCGAGATTTAAGAAAGTTGGCGGATCCTACAATATTTATGTTATTTAATCAAATCATTTGTGTGGTGTCATTGAAAATTACAAACATCCATTTAGCCAGAAGAACCTATAGCACGCATTAATAGTGTGTTTCAGCCAAGGCTACGTTTCCAGATGAAAATGGCCGTAATATGCTGAATAAGTATGCACGATCTGAATTAGTGCTAATTGATTTTCAAGAATTCTATAGTTCATACAAAAAGTTGTTTTATTTCAAATAGATATATCTTATCAATATTGCTTAACAAGAATTATATTATCCCTAAAATCAGCCCCTTTCACTATACTGTGTATACATGGCTAATCTCTTTAAATTGAATTTATTTGTATCTATCTGTGGAACAGATCAATGATTGCGTACAAAAAACAAATTATTATCGGTATAAAAGTCTTCTATTAGAGAATTTCGTGGTGTTTCGGCATTAAAAGGCTCAACTAAATTAACTACTAATTCACTACTGCGATCTGGCTCATACTTGAATGGATCTATCGTTACGACTTTTTGCTCATTTATTAGTGAGCCAATTCGATATTGCTCTAAAATCAGGTAAACCTGATCACGCTTATTACTACGATAAATGTTCCAAAATGGTTCAACCTTTCCTCCTGCTGCTTCTAGAATTTTATTTCCACCTGGATGTAAATTAATAAACTTGGTAATATCATATACCCCCCATCATATGTAATCCAAACACCTTTATTTATGGAATTATGCTTAGCAACTTCAGATTGGGTATATTGTGGCAACGCACTAACTTTACATGCAACAAGGCTTAATATTATTAGATGCATTATTCTTAGACAAAACATATTTTTTCAGCTAATTTGCTCGATAAACGTATTCAGCTCTTTTGGAATTAGCCACTCTAAACTAAAAGCATAAGGCAGTGCTTGCTCAAAACTAGTAAGCCTGTAATTCCCTAATCCATCACTCAATATTAATTGTATTGGTTTTTTATTTAACTTATTGTTGAATAAACTAAACTCATAACCATATTGCCTATCTCTATAGCTGATCTTAGGCCATTGACCTTTAGTGCCAACTACAACAATAGCCTTGATTAAGTAATCTTGCTCCGTTGCAGCTTGCTGCAATAAGCCTGATATTGGATAACGATAGTGAAAGGCTGCGTCATCAACACCTGCAGCTCGATATATATTATTATCATACGAAAGTCCTGCTGCCGCACTATGACTATCGTTACTAAAAAATTTAATTCCACCCTGTAAAGCACCTTGAGCAGATGACAATAACTCTTCTAATTCCAATTTACTTAGGGCTATTTGTGTGTGATTAACACTGGCGAATTCAGTTTCATCAACTAGCCCATCCTTAAATCTAGTTACATGAATACTCTTATCACTCCGCTGCCCACATACAATTAAAAGGTTCTCATAGTCGGTTTGAGACTTAATGTAATCTCTACAATCTCCACACCCGGTACATTTACTACATTCTACGCTATCAAAAGCAATAAATTTTACGCTCCGAGTTACACTGGCACCAAATGCTGAAGTTATACTGGCAAGTAAACTTGACTCACTATGGATTGCTTCAGGCACTTCATATTCTGAATTGCCAGCAACAAAAATTTTATCGCCTTTTGCAGTAGCAATAACTGTTGCGCTTTTCACTTGGTACCCAGAAATAGTTGGGTTACTACCAGAGTAAACAGCAGCATCTACAGCTCGCTTCATCTGTGCAAGAAGAGCTTTATCGTTGACTAATTCTTTCGATGCATCAGTCAAATGCCAACTATTTATACTCTGAGCACATACAACATTACAAAAAAAAATAAATATTAATAATAATGGAGCTAACTCTAATCGTCGTATGGGTCTTACTGTAATCATTTCCAAACATCCCTGGCACAATCAATCTTTATATAATTTAGTCATGATGTTAGAAAATTGTCAATTTGATCAAATATCATGCATTAATGCATTACATTAGAAATGCTCAGGGATTATATGCGTAATAGATTTTTTGACATTTACCTCTCCATGAACAAAGAGGTAGAGTGTCAACGATATTCACTAGATTCTCTATTTCGTAAGCTCTAGTCTATGCCATTTGCCTTGGTTAAATCTAGAATAACTTATAGCGCTTGAGACAATAGCAAAAAATATCCAAATAGCAAAAAATGTTACTACTGGCATCTTATAAATTATCATTAACAAGTACGCTGGTAAAATCATTAACACCAGAATATTTACAACCCCTGCAATTAATAAGAACTTAGTATCACCCCCAGCACGCAAGATGCCGTTAGTTAACCATCTAATGTTCTCTATGCCAAGATATACTGCAATCCAAACGAATGAGTTCTTCAGAATACTATTAGCTGCTGCAATAGAATTCACATCAAAATCACTACCAATTTTACTATCAAAATCCCCACTTGCGAAAAACAAATCAACCAAAAATTCTTTAAATATGAAAAATGAAGCTATCATTACTATCGCATTTATAGATATAAGGATCATTCCTGCATGAAAAACATCTTTTATTTCATCCTTTTTCTTAGCTCCAATCAAATTGCCAACAATTACGGAACAACCTTGCTCTAAACCAATACCAAAAAATATAAACAACATAACAATACTATTAGCAACGGCCACTACTATCACATGAGTCTGAGACACTTTAGCCATCATATTATAAAATACACCCCAGCATAGAATTTCAACACCTACCCCAATAGCTTCTGGCATACCAATACGCAAGCAATTTATCATATACCGCCAATCTAGTTTCCAATGATTGGTTTTGTACTGTTTTCTATTTTTTTCTGATAAAAACAAATAAAATAACAGTCCAATCTGAACTACTAATCCTATAGCTGTAGCTATATTTGCACCAATAATACCCATCGAAGGTATAATGCCATCAATACCAAAGATTAATATTGGGTCAATTACAGCATTTACTAAATTACCAATTAAACTTAAATAAGTTACAACTTTTGTTAATTCACGACCACTATAGAAAGACTGTATACTTGAGACTATTGAATACATAGGGCTTAAGAACATGATACATCTAAATACCACCCTTTGGTCCTCAACTAAAGCACCATCAGTAAAAATATACTCCCCTGCAAATATTCCCAATGGTATGAAGATCACGAATGAAAACATTGAAAACCAGATCATTTGCCATACTGGCTTGCCTATTTTCTCATGCTCCCCAGCACCGTTATATTGTGATACAAAAATACTTGCAATTAAAGCGGCAGTCTCGATTCCAAAAGTGAAACCATATGCAAGTATTCCAGCACTAACCGTAGCACTCAGGGCACCTAGTGAGTAGTGAGATAAATACAACCTATCCACAAACATCATTCCAACTAAAGATAAGAAGGAAAGCATTAGAGGAGCGGAAACCTTAACCAATTGAGATAATTTTGCCCTTGCGCGCAAATAAGACATAACTGTGCCTAAAAAAATAATACGGGGATCGACAATTATAGACACGAATTTTTAAAAAATCCACCTCCAGTTTTCAAAATAGAGGCATAATTTAATTTTGCTTAATTTTATACAATTTCCTAGCAAAATCGACCATTTTCTTTAGAGTAATATTGCCAGTAGCATCCGTGTATATGTCGGTTACCACGGCATGAGATTGCTCATTTGTTTGATATCGTAAATGTGGGGTACTCACTTGAGCAACTTTAGTTACAATCCTACCAATTTCTTTTGGTTGCTGACCACTTTTTGCTAGTGTTAACAACTTACTCTGTAAATTTGTCGTAAGCTCTTTATAAAGCATTTCTTCTTTTGCTGATTTAGCTATCGTAGCATTTAAAGCCCAATTATTATTAACTGTTCCTGGTTGAACCAAACTAACTTTAATATTCCAAGGAAATACTTCTGCTGCCAGAGCTTCTGTTAGCCCTTCTAAGGCCATCTTTGATGCAGCATAACCACCTAATCCTGGTACTGCTCGAACGCCATAGGTACTACTGACATTTATAATATGTCCTGAGTCTTGCTTACGCATTATTGGTAATACTGCTTGGATCATTCTTAAGCTACCCATAACATTTACTTCAAACTGCTCTGATAGTTCATTGGCACTCAAACTTTCAACAGGACCTAAAAGTCCATAACCAGAATTATTTACTAAAACATCAATCCTACCACTATCCTTATATACTCTACTGATAGCTTGCTTCACTTGTTCGTTATCTTTTAAGTCAACTTTTAGACTTCTAATATTTTGGATCCTAGGATGATTCTCCGGATCTCTACTTGTAACCCAGACATTCCAACCCTCATCTTTAAAAGATTTGGCAATTTCACTTCCAATACCACTTAAACCACCAGTAATTAATACTGTATGCTTTTGAGCCCAGGCATCTGAGCAAATTAACAAGCTGCACCCTAAGATAATCCATTGTCTAATCATATTAATTAATCACTCAATCATTTCTTCAATATATTGCACTCTATCACACAGCCAGACTACTTGGCACTGAGTTACAATTTTTCTATTTTATGTACTTAGAATGTAGTAAGTTTACCATCTTTAATAAAAACATCATTTCTGCTTTTACACTTATCAATAGGATATTTTGCAGCAGTCAAAGGCAGCTTATTTTTTACTGCTGTTGAAATGTCTATATTACATGTATTACAGAATTGGAATATATTAAAAATAATATCAGCGACTTCATTTTCAATATCAATTTTTTTATCTTTTACTCTTTGCTCTAAGGAATCACCCTCAAACCAAACAAGCAGTCTCTGTAGCTCAGCCACTTCAATGCCTAAGTTCATTGACATAGTTTTTGCTGTATGGAATTGTTCCCAGTCTCTTTCTGAAACAAATTTTGCAAAAATCTCTTTTAGCTCTTGTATGGATGTATTGTTATCGTTCTTCATAAATTAATCTGCCTATTAATAATTTACTATATATTAAAGACTTTGTTTAATTTAGTAAATACAACACCATAATTTGGATTCTAAATTGTATATTTGGAACTTATTATTATTAGCCTTGCTCATGTACAGCAGTCGGTGTTGGGGTTAAAGGTGATGTTGGTGGCTCAGATCTTTTCATCAATAGCATCAATTCACATTCTTTATATTTTAAGCCAACAGAATCATCTGTTGTATACCATTTTATGATTACACCGCTCCTGCTTAATCTATCTTTAGCTTCACATCATCCTTCATGCCAGCCATATTTTGTAAACTATTATAAATAGTTCTTAGTTTTCCTACATCTTCTTCAGTTAATTTATTAGGCAATTGATTAAGTAGTTATGCTAATACATTCCCGTCACTATCTTGAACAATATTAATATAACCTGCCTCACCTTCTTCATCAATATTGATTCCAGCCTCAGGTGCAGCTTGTTTGGCAAAATATAATTTCACCTGGGCCTCATCATTTTTTGAATCATAGCTTCATTAGGTCCACTACGCATAGCTTTATATTTTTCTAGAAATGATTCAAGTTTTTGTTCTCTACTTTCTTCGTCTAAGCCAATATTTTCTAATGTCATACTACACCCAATATAATATGTAACAGATCAATTAGACATCAGATATTATAATTAAGTTCTATAATTCTAGTGTGCACACACTGTTTTTACCGTTACAACGCAGGCCAACTATAGACTGTCTAACTAATAAAGAGCATGCCAAAATGATGCTAGAAACAAATCATCTATACTTAGGCTAATAAAGTGTCGTTAAGGTAATCTAATGAAACTATGTCAATGCATACTATCCCTGTTGCTATGCCTAGTATCTTCAGCTTCTCAAGCTAGCCCATCTCAACCTGAAAATTTTCAGCAATTGGCTTGGACAACATCGACATATATAGAAATAGGTCCGGGTGGCATCTCAAGCAGGTCTCAAGAAGTAAAATCTCTTAAATCTTGTGAATCGAACACAAATCTTTCAACACAAAAATCACCATTTAAACTAGGGGACTCAACCCTTGTCGAATGGCAAGGTAACTGGTTTAAGGCAACAGTAATTGGTGTTTATGGGAATAACATTGGAAGCCAAACATTTAAGATCCATTATGACGGCTGGGATGATAAATGGGATGAAACTATTAGCTATGCTCGTATACTACATTTAAGCAAATGTGATAATCCTAAGCCTAAAGATGAGACAAATGCTTGGTTATTAATCTTTATCAAAGAAGCTCCCAATGGCGAAATCAGCAAAATCGGTGCCATATCATCTCCTCAAGCTCAAGTATTCAATATGAATACATCCAATGAATCACAAGTGAAATGTTTGAAAATAGCAAATGACAAAAATTACGCTATGGATAAGGATGATAGAGATAGTAAATGGTGGACATGTGAGCCCAAAAGTCATGTTAGCGATGGGGTCAATAATAACAATATATAACTTATGAGGCTCTAAGACTGAAGATATAGTTTTGCAATTCTAAAGAGTTAGTCTTTACTATAGAAATAAATACTTTATTTCGGAGCAGCTATGAAAATAGCAAAAAAATCAATAATTTTAACCTCAGTAATCGTAATCACAGTGATATTTTTTTTTGCTAATAATAGCATAAGCCTTAATAGGCTAGAACAACATAAGGCTGAACAAGAAAATATAGAACACCTGTTATATAGCTTTTTAAAACTTTAGATTTATTGCTATAAATAAAGGGAGCATAAGCTCCCTTTATTTAATTAACAATTAGTATTAGCCAGTGGCTTGATCAGTTGAGTTCAAAGCTTCAGCTAAAGCTTGTTCTACATCTGACGCAGTCACCTTGGGTGTTGCTGATGAAGAAACTTTCATTCCTTCAGCAAGTTTTTTCATATCTTTTGACTTATGGTAAGCAAGACCTGTACCAGCAGGTATTAACCTACCAACTATTACATTCTCTTTCAAACCACGTAAATCATCTTTTTTACCACTTACCGCAGCTTCAGTTAACACTCTAGTTGTTTCCTGAAATGATGCTGCGGAAATAAATGATTCCGTCGCAAGAGATGCTTTAGTAATACCTAGTAATATTCTCTGATAAGTTGCATGTTCTTTACCAGATTTCTCTGCCTCTAGATTTGCTGCAACCAAATCTGCATAAGGAGCTTGTTCACCTGGTAAGAATTTAGTACCACCCGGATTATCAACAACAATCTTTCTAAGCATTTGTCTGATAATAACTTCTAAATGCTTATCATTGATCTTCACACCCTGTAGACGATATACATCTTGTACTTCTTTTCCAATATATGATGATAAAGCTTCAACTCCCAAGAGTCTCAAAATTTCATGTGGATTAGAAGGACCATCTGCTACAACCTCACCTCTGGATACTGGCTCTCCCTCAAAGACATTAATGTTACGCCATTTTGGAATAAGTTCTTCATATACTTCCCCATCAACGGAAGTTAGTACTAATCTACGTTTATCCTTAGTTTCTTTACCAAACCCTACTACACCAGTTATTTCTGCTAGAATTGCAGGATCCTTTGGTTTACGTGCCTCAAATAAATCAGCAACTCTTGGCAGACCACCAGTGATATCACGAGTTTTTGATGATTCTTGTGGGATACGTGCGATAACGTCACCTACTTTTACAGCAGTTTTATCACCTACATTTACAACAGCATTATCCGGCAAGAAATAGTTAGCAGGTAATGATGCTGAAGTTAAGAAAACATCATCGCCATTATCATCAACCAATTTCACCATTGGTCTCATATCACGATTGGTTGTTGCTCCACGATGCTTAGGATCGATGATTACAACACTTGATAAGCCAGTAATTTCATCTGTTTGACGATTCATTGTTACACCATCAATAAGATCAACATACTTAACATTACCAGAAACCTCTGAGATAATTGGATGATTATGTGGATCCCAATTGGCAACCACGTCACCGGCGCTTACTAGATCACCATCGTTGATCTTAAGTACAGAACCATATGGTAATTTATAACGTTCACGCTCACGGCCATTCTTATCGATTAATGCAAGCTCACCAGAACGTGAAACTACTATTGAGTATCCATCTCTATTTTCTAATAGCTTGAGATTATGTAACCTAATTGAACCATTATTTTTAACCTGAACATTACTTTCAGCAGAAGCTCTAGATGCTGCCCCTCCAATATGGAATGTTCTCATTGTTAACTGTGTTCCAGGCTCACCAATTGATTGTGCAGCAATCACACCGACAGCCTCACCTACATTCACGATATGGCCTCTAGCTAAATCACGCCCATAACACATGCTGCAAATACCATGTACTGCTTTACAACTAATTGGTGATCTAACTTTAACTGCATCGACGCTGGCATTCTCTAATTTTTCAACTAAGCCTTCATCTAACATTGTGCCAATTGGAACTAATAATTCATCTGTTCCTGGAGCCATAATGTTTTCAAGTGTTACCCGCCCAAGTACTCGTTCATGCAAAGGCTCAACAACATCCCCTCCTTCGACAAGAGGTCTCATTATCATACCTTCGGTTGTACCACAGTCATGCTCAATTACAACAACATCTTGTGCTACATCAACAAGTCTTCTAGTCAAATACCCAGAGTTTGCTGTTTTTAATGCTGTATCAGCAAGACCTTTACGAGCACCGTGAGTTGAAATAAAGTATTGTAAAACATTCAACCCTTCACGGAAATTAGCTGTAATTGGTGTTTCAATAATGGAACCATCTGGTTTTGCCATTAGACCACGCATACCAGAAAGCTGCCTCATTTGTGCTGCAGAACCCCTAGCACCAGAATCAGCCATCATGTAAACAGAATTCAATGACTCTTGTTTCACTACATTGCCATTGCCATCTTTAACTTCTTGCGTTGATAATGCATCCATCATTGCTTTAGCTACGTGCTCATTAGTCCTGGACCAAATATCCACAACTTTATTATAACGTTCACCTTGAGTTACTAGACCTGAAGCAAATTGAGCTTCAATTTCTTTAACCTCAGTTTCAGATTCCGCTATAATCGCTTCTTTCTCTTTTGGAATAACCAGATCATCAATACAAATCGATATTCCAGAGCGAGTTGCATAACGAAAGCCCATGTACATCAGTTGATCAGCAAAAATAACAGTCTCTTTCAAGCCTACTCTACGATAACAAGAATTTATCAACTGTGAGATTGATTTTTTCGTCATTGTATTGTTGAACATACTAAACGGTAAACCTTTTGGCTGAATTTCAGCAAACAAAGATCTACCAACCGTTGTATCTACTAACTTGCCTTGAGCATTAGGAACAGTATCTCCTTCTGCTAAATCCTCATTTCTAACATACAATCTTATCTTCGCATGAATGTTAACTCTTTCATTTTCATAGGCACGACGTACCTCATCGATCCCAGAGAAAACACTACCTTCACCTAAGACATTTATTTCATCTCTAGTTAGATAGTACAGACCCAAAACAACATCCTGTGATGGAACAATATTTGGCTCACCACTTGCTGGGGATAAAATATTGTTGGTCGACATCATTAATGCTCTAGATTCTAATTGTGCCTCTATAGTTAAAGGTACATGCACAGCCATTTGGTCACCATCGAAATCGGCGTTAAATGCCGCACACACCAATGGATGTAGTTGAATGGCTTTTCCTTCAATTAGTAAAGGTTCAAATGCTTGAATACCCAACCTATGCAAAGTAGGCGCACGATTCAATAATATTGGATGTTCGCGAATAACATCTTCAAGAATATCCCAAACTTCAGCACTTTCTCGCTCAACCATTTTTTTCGATGACTTAATAGTTGTAGCAAGACCTTGAGCTTCTAATTTAGCAAAAATAAATGGTTTGAATAACTCTAATGCCATTTTCTTTGGTAAACCACATTGATGCAATCTTAATGTTGGGCCAACAACAATTACTGAACGACCAGAGTAATCTACACGCTTACCAAGTAAGTTCTGTCTGAACCTACCTTGCTTACCTTTAATCATATCAGCCAATGATTTCAATGGTCTACGATTAGAACCAGTTATTGCTCTACCACGCCTACCATTATCAAGCAGGGCATCAACAGACTCTTGTAACATTCTTTTTTCATTGCGAACAATAATATCTGGCGCACTTAATTCAAGTAATCTTTTCAATCTGTTATTTCTATTTATAACTCGTCTATATAAATCATTTAGATCTGATGTTGCAAAACGTCCGCCATCTAGTGGAACTAAAGGTCTTAAATCTGGTGGAAGTACTGGTAATACTGTTAAGATCATCCATTCAGGCTTATTACCTGAGCCCAAAAATGACTCAACAAGTTTCAAACGCTTAATCAATTTCTTTTGACGTGTTTCTGAACTAGTAGCTTCTAATTCTTCACGAATAGATTTTGCTTCTTCATCAAGATTGATCTCTTTAAGTAAGTGTTGGATAGCTTCAGCACCCATTTTCGCATCAAATTCATCACCGTACTGCTCAAAAGCTTCAAGATGTGCATCTTCTGTAAGAATTTGTCTTTTCTCAAGAGTTGTCATACCTGGCTCAATAACCACATATGCTTCAAAATACAAGATTCGTTCAATATCTCTTAGGGTCATATCAAGCAATAAACCAATACGAGATGGTAAAGATTTTAAAAACCAGATGTGTGCAACTGGACTTGCAAGATCTATGTGTGCCATACGATTACGACGTACTTTTGATAAAGTAACCTCTACACCACATTTTTCACAAATAATACCACGGTGCTTAAGTCTCTTATATTTTCCACATAAGCACTCATAATCTTTAATTGGACCAAATATTTTTGCACAAAACAATCCATCACGCTCAGGCTTAAAAGTTCTATAGTTTATCGTTTCAGGCTTTTTCACCTCTCCATATGATCTTGCTAAAATTAGCTCTGGCGAAGTTAAGCCAAGAGAAACACTAACAAATTCTTGGTGCTTACTGTGACCTTTTAATAAGCTAAGTATATCTTTCAATTTCGTGTCCCCCAGTGACTATTCTGTTTCCAGTTCTATATTTAAACCTAAAGAACGGATCTCTTTAATAAGTACATTGAATGATTCTGGTATTCCAGGCTCCATATGATGATCACCATCAACAATGCTCTTATACATCTTCGTTCTACCCGCAACGTCATCAGATTTAACTGTTAACATTTCTTGTAATGTGTAGGAGGCACCATAAGCTTCTAAAGCCCAGACTTCCATCTCACCAAATCTTTGCCCACCAAATTGAGCTTTACCACCCAATGGTTGTTGCGTTACCAGTGAATAAGAACCTGTAGATCTAGCATGCATCTTATCATCAACTAAGTGATTTAATTTCAATAGATACATTAAGCCAATTGTTATAGGCCTATCAAACGCCACCCCTGTTCTACCGTCATAGAGTGTAGTTTGACCACTTTCAGGTAAATCAGCCATCTTCAACAATGCTTTTATTTCAGATTCTTTAACACCATCGAATACTGGTGTTGCTATTGGAACACCTTTTGTTAAGTTTTTAGATAATTCTGCTAATTCTTTAGAAGAATAAGAACTTAAATCTACTTTCTTTTCAGCATTGCTATCAACGTTATGCTGAAGGTTATATATGCCTTCAAGATAAGTTTTAACATCTTCATCACTAGCATTATTACGTAACATTTTACCCAATTTTAAGCCCAGACCTTTTGCAGCCCAACCTAAATGAGTTTCCAATACCTGGCCAATATTCATACGTGATGGCACACCAAGAGGATTGAGAATAATATCAACCGGCGTTCCATCTTCGGTATATGGCATATCTTCAACAGGAACGATTGTTGAAATAACACCTTTATTACCATGGCGTCCAGCCATCTTATCTCCAGGTTGAACTCTTCTTTTCACCGCAAGGAAAACCTTAACAATTTTCAACACACCGGGAGCTAAGTCATCACCCTGTTTTAACTTGTCATGCTTCTCTTTTAATTTTGCTTGAAATTCTTCTTTTAGAGATTCAAATTGATCCGCAATTGCTTCTAACTCTTCATTACGTTTATCGTCTTTCAGACGAATTTCACACCACTGACCTCGAGATAAAGATTCAATATATTCTTGAGTTATTTTATCTCCAGCTGATAAACCTCGCGGTCCACCACTAGCAATTTGATCGATAACAATATTAGAAGCTCGAGTATACATATCAATTTCTCTGATACGTAACTCATCATTTAAATCTTTCTTAATATTATCTAAAAGTTCATCTTCGATAGATACCGCACGAATATCTTTTTGTACGCCATCTCGTGTAAAGACCTGAACATCAATCACTGTACCATTCATACCTGTAGGAACGCGTAATGACGTATCTTTAACATCAGAGGCTTTCTCTCCAAAGATAGCTCTTAATAGTTTCTCTTCAGGAGTTAGTTGCGCTTCACCTTTAGGTGTAATTTTACCTACTAAAATATCACCAGAATTAACTTCCGCACCTATATGTACAATACCAGCTTCATCAAGTTTACCTAAAGTACCTTCGCTTACATTTGGAATATCAGGTGTTACTTCTTCAGCTCCAAGTTTTGTATCACGAGCAATACATGTTAACTCTTCAATATGTATTGACGTAAACCTATCTTCCTCAACAAGACGTTCAGAAATAATTATGGAATCCTCAAAGTTATAACCATTCCAAGGCATAAATGCTACTAACAAGTTCTGCCCTAGTGCTAGCTCACCCATATCGGTTGATGGTCCATCAGCAAGAATATCATTAACTTTGATTTTATCACCGACACCAACCAATGGAATTTGATTTATACAAGTATTTTGGTTTGAACGTACATATTTAGTCAGGTTATAAATATCAACCCCAGATTCATCAGCATCTGCCTCAACATTGTCAACTTTAACAACAATCCTAGCAGCATCAACTTGATCAACCACACCGGAACGCAATGCAGAAACAGTTACACCTGAATCCACAGCAACAACTCGCTCCATACCGGTACCAACTAATGGCTTATCAGGGAGAAGTGTTGGAACAGCTTGTCGTTGCATATTCGAGCCCATTAAGGCACGGTTGGCATCATCATGTTCTAAGAACGGAATCAATGCAGCTGCAACAGAAACAATCTGTCTTGGCGATACATCCATAAATTGAACACGATCTTTTGATGTAAGAGTAAATTCACTCTTATGTCTTGAAGATACAAGGTCATCAATCAGCTCACGCTTATCATTCAATCGTGCATTAGCCTGTGCAATAACATATTGACCTTCTTCAATCGCAGATAAGAAAACTATTTCATCTGTTACTTTAGTGTTCACTACCTTTATATAAGGACTTTCTAAGAAACCATATTTATTTGTCTGCGCATACGCTGCAAGTGAATTAATCAAACCAATATTTGGTCCCTCAGGAGTTTCAATTGGACACACTCGACCATAGTGAGTGATATGTACATCACGCACCTCAAAACCCGCTCTATCTCGCGTTAAACCACCGGGGCCTAATGCTGATACACGACGTTTGTGAGTAATTTCAGATAGCGGATTATTTTGATCCATAAATTGAGACAATTGGCTTGAACCAAAAAATTCTTTAATTGCTGCAGATACAGGTTTAGCATTAATCAAATCTTGTGGCATCAAGTTTTCTGATTCAGCTAAAGATAATCTTTCTTTGACCGCACGTTCCACACGAACTAAACCAATACGGAATTGATTTTCAGTCATTTCGCCAACGCTTCTAACTCTTCTATTACCTAAATGATCGATATCATCGATTTCACTACGACCATCTCTAACTTCGATTAAGGTCCTAATTGCATCAATAATATCTATTTTAGATAAAACACCCTCACCTTCAACTTCATCACGTCCAACTCGTCGGTTAAACTTCATTCTACCAACTTCAGATAAATCATAACGATCTGAACTAAAGAATAAGTTCTTAAATAGTTGCTCAGCAGAATCTAAAGTAGGCGGCTCACCTGGGCGCATCATTCTATATATTTCGACTAAAGCATCTAGTTTACTTTTTGCAGAATCGATTCTTAGGGTATCAGAAAGGTATGAACCTTTGTCTAAATCATTAGTATACAATACAGCAAATTTGTGTACTTGAGATTTACGCATTTCAGTTATTACTTCATGCGTTAATTCAGTGTTTGCTTCTATAAGAACTTCACCAGTTTCTTCATCAATTATGTCATGCGAAAGCACTCGGCCAATGATGAACTCTGTTGGTACAACCAATTCAGTTATATTATGTTTCTCTAAATGACGAATGTGCTTCGCTGTGATACGCTTATCAGCTTCCGAAATAACAGTTCCATCTGGCGCGGTAATATCAATACCAATAACTTCGCCACGTAGTCTGGATGGCACAAGATTAAGTATTACTTGTTCATTTTCAAATCTGAAATCATGATTTTCAAAGAAAGTATCTAATATTTCTTCTGAGGTTAAACCAATAGCTTTCAGTAATACTGTAGCTGGTAGTTTTCTTCTTCTATCAATTCGCACATAAATACAGTCTTTAGGATCAAATTCAATATCAAGCCAAGAACCTCTATATGGAATAATTCTTGCTGCATACAATAATTTACCTGAAGTATGTGTCCGACCTTTATCATGCTCAAAGAAGATACCTGGAGATCTATGCAGCTGAGACACTACAACTCTCTCAGTTCCATTGATCACAAACGTACCCTGATCAGTCATCAAGGGTATTTCACCCATATACACTTCTTGCTCACGTATATCTTTTACTACCATAGCATCAGCAGGAGTATCTTTTTCATAAATTATTAGTCGTACTTTAACTCGCATTGGAGCTGAATAATTTATACCTCGGGTACGGCACTCAATAACATCAAATGGTGGCTTACCGATAGAATAACTTATGTATTCTAAAGTGGCTCGCCCAGAAAAACTTGTTATTGGAAATACAGATGAGAATGCGCTCTCAAGGCCAATATTTGCTCTACTGCTTGCAGGAAGATTTAGCTGCAAAAACTTCTCATAAGAGTCTAATTGGATTTTTAAAAGGGATGGAACCTTGAGAGTTTCAACTCTACTACCAAAGTCCGCTCGAATTCTTTTTTTCTCAGTGTAAGAAAGTTTAGAAGCATCAACGCAGGTCATTTTGAATCCTCTTCTGATTCAGGGGTTAAAACAAATACTAGGTAATAAAAATACTAGTGCCTCAAAACAAAACTAAGCCTGGCCTGTAATCTCAGGTCAAGCTTAGTTTCTATTCTGTATGACAGAAATATTTATTTAACTTCAATAGAAGCCCCAGCTTCTTCAAGCTGTTTCTTCATATCTTCAGCTTCGCTCTTAGTTGCACCTTCTTTTAATGCATTAGGTGCGCTTTCAACGAGTGTTTTTGCTTCTTTAAGACCTAGTCCTGTTATAGCGCGAACAGCTTTAATAACAGCAATCTTATTTGAACCAAATGAAGTAAGAACAACATCAAACTCTGTCTGTTCTTCTGCAGCAGCGTCACCACCAGCAGCAGGAGCAGCAACTGCGACAGCAGCAGCAGCAGACACGTTAAATTTTTCTTCCATAGCTTCGATTAACTCAACAACTTCCATTACGGACATGCTAGAAATTGTATCTAATATTTCATTTTTTGATACGGCCATTGTTATTACCTCTTTTATTAATTAAAACCGACAGTCAAAACCCTAAAGCTTATTAGGCTTCATCTTGTTTTTTGTCGCGAACAGCAGCTAAAGTTCTCGTTAATTTAGCATGTGGCTCTGCTAATGTTTGAACAAACTTCGTAATTGGAGCTTGCATTACAGACATCAACATAGCAATAGCTTCTTCTTTATTAGGTAGTGATGCAACAACATCCAGCTTACTCTTATCAAGTAAACCACTACCTACAGATAGAGCTTTCACTTCTAAATTAGGATTCTTTTTAGCATAATCACGCAACAAACGAGCTGTAGCGCCAGGCTCTTCTTGAGCAAAAGCCAATAAAATTGGCCCCACTAAAACTTCTGACAAACACTCAAAATTAGTATTTGCAAAAGCAAGACGAGCAAGGGTATTACGGACTACTCTCAGTTGTACACCAGATTGACGTGCACGAGCACGAAGCTCAGTCATATCAGAAGATGTAACACCTCGGTAATCTGCCGCCACAACAGACAAGGATTTTGATGCAAGACTTTCGACGTCTGCGACAATCGACTTCTTATTCTCAATACCTAATGCCATTTTGTGACACCTCTATTATGTTTCTACACTTAACAACAATCATGCAATATAATCGTTGTCTGTTTAGTGTCTTATCATTAAAAATGATAAACGCACCGCCTGCGTAGGCCATGTAAACATGTTTATTCGCAATGCTTACCTACGGTCTTGGGCGAACGCACAAAACATAAAGTATTGCACGGCCGCCAATTACCAAAGTAGTTACCTACTTTGGTAAAATTCTTTTTATATCTCGAAACTTGCCAGGTCTACATTTAACCCTGGTCCCATAGTCGTAGATAACGTTAATTTCTTCAGATAAATACCTTTAGAAGTGCTTGGTTTGCCCTTCTTTAAAGCTATTAACAAAGTTTCAATATTTTGTTTAATAGATTCAATTGTAAAATCTAATTTAGCTATTTGACAATGAAGGACACCTGCTTTATCAGTTCTATAACGAACCTGGCCAGATTTAGCATTTTTCACTGCAGTAGCAACATCCATAGTTACAGTACCGACTTTAGGGTTAGGCATAAGACCACGAGGACCAAGTATTTGTCCTAGACGCCCTACAACACCCATAGCATCTGGACTTGCGATTACCACATCATAGTTTAAATCGCCACCTTTCATTTGGTCAGCAAGATCTGCCATACCAACAACATCAGCACCCGCATCAGTTGCCGCTTGAGCATTTGGCCCTTGAGTAAACACAGCAACACGCACTGATTTACCATTTCCGTTTGGCAGAATAGCAGAACCACGAACTACTTGGTCAGATTTCTTTGGATCAACACCTAAGTTCACACTTACATCTACACTTTCTTTAAATTTAGCTGCAGGTAAATCCTGTAAAAGCTTAACAGCTTCTTCAATTGTATATATTTTACCTGGCTCTACTTTTGCCTTAATAGCTTCTTGTCTTTTTGATGATTTAGCCATTATATCGCCCCCTCTTCAATATCGATTCCCATGCTGGTAGCTGTTCCCGCAATAGTACGTACAGCAGCATCAATATTTGAAGATGATAGATCTGGCTCTTTAATCTTAGCAATTTCTTCTAATTGCTCACGTGATATCTTACCAACCTTGTCTTTGTTAGGAACACCACTACCTTTGCTTAGGCTCAATGCTTTCTTCAATAATGTAGAAGCAGGTGGAGTTTTAACAACGAATGTAAAACTTCTATCTGCATAAATAGTAATAACTACAGATACTGGAGTTCCACGTTCTACATTTGGAATATTTTGTGTTTGCGCATTAAACGCTTTACAAAATTCCATACCGTTAACACCTCGGCTACCTAATGCAGGACCAACCGGAGGTCCAGGATTAGCTTCACCAGCCTTTAATTGCAACTTAACAAGTGCATCTATCTTCTTTGCCATGTTTTACCTCATAAAATTTGGGTGCAAACGCTTAAATAAGCTCCCCCAATTTAAATTACGCCTTTTCCACTTGACCAAAACTAAGATCAACAGGAGTCGAACGCCCAAAAATCATTACCGCGACACGTAAGCGGTTTTTGTCATAATTAACTTCTTCAACTGCGCCATTAAAGTCTGTAAAGGGCCCATCAGTAACCCTGATAACTTCGCCAACCTCAAAAAGTACTTTAGGTCTTGGTTTATCAACACCATCTTCAACACGCTGTAAAATCTTATTTGCTTCTTCATCAGTAATCGAAGCTGGCTGAGCACTAGTTCCACCGATAAAACCTAGCACTCTTGGTACCCTGCGCACCAAATGCCAAGTATCATCATCTAATTCCATTTGCACAAGTACGTACCCTGGAAAAAACTTTCGAGTACTCTTACGTTTCTTGCCAGATTTCATTTCAACAACGTCTTCTGCTGGAACTAAAATTTCACCAAAACGCTCTTCTAAACCAAACTCTTTTATGCGTTCTTCCAAAGCATTTTTCACTCTAGCTTCATACCCAGAATATGCTTGTACTATATACCAGCGCTTTGTCATCTTATACTCCACCTTGGCCGACAATTTTGGCAATCACTCTAAAAATAATAGCGTCTAAGCCCCAAAGTAGCAGGCCCATTACAAAAACCATAACTACCACAGCTATTGTTGACTGAACTGTTTCTTTCCTTGTGGGCCAAATCACCTTTCTTAGCTCAATAATTGAGCTATCTAGAAATGCTTTAGCATTTTGCCCCCAAGTTGTTCTAAGTGACAACCAAACGCTAATACCTGCGCTAGCAAGTAAAGCAATGACTCTATACAAAAGGGGATCACTTGAAAAATAATAAAACCCAAATATACAGCCAGATACTAATAAAAGAATCAAAAATGTCCATATAACATCTGTCGTTCTTACTTTTTGTTCATTCACGTTGCTTACCATACATATTCACCGAATAATTTGGCAGGCCAGGAGGGAATCGAACCCCCAACCTGCGGTTTTGGAGACCGCCGCTCTGCCAATTGAGCTACTGGCCTATAATTTCCTACTCTACTATCTTTGCTACAACACCAGCACCGACAGTACGACCACCTTCACGAATAGCGAAGCGTAAACCTTCTTCCATCGCAATAGGATCAATCAATTTAACTGTCATCTGAATGTTATCACCTGGCATTACCATTTCCACACCCTCTGGTAAA